>CAKUKW010000019.1 GCA_934663885.1 uncultured Tidjanibacter sp. | reverse complement strand
GTATTCATGTACGGCGAGCTGTTTCAGCCAGGGCTCCGCATAAGTATCTACGGAAGGGATCGACACCATTTCTATACGGCGCGGAGCAAGCATCCCGAGCCCGTTGGAATAAAAATTCTCCGTTTTAAAAACGACGGGGGCCTTCATTGGCGGATACTTAAGGCCGTAATTCACAAAAGGCCGGGCCGCATCCATGTAAAACATCGTTTTCCTGGCCCCGGTTTCGAATTCGCGCGGGAATATCATCCTCAATGAATCGCTTTTGACCTGCAACCACCTCTGCCGCGCCGGCGTCTGCCCCGTGTCGTAATACTGGGCCTGGGCCGTAACCTGGAAAATTAACATCACGGCAAGGATAAGTAATGTACAGCGGCCTATCGCAAAAAATCTCCCCGAAACTTTACCCGACAACCAGTAATCCATAATCTTAATTTATAATTATTTATTCCTCTCATCCTCCCGCTTTTTTAGCTTTATACCCCGCTTTGGTAAGAATGTCCACTATGCGTTCGCGGAAATCCCCCTGGATTATGATCTCGCCGTCCTTGGCCGAGCCGCCGACACCGCACTTATTCTTCAACATGCTGCCCAGCGCCCGCAGATCGTCTTCGCTTCCCACGAACCCTTTGACAAGCGTTACCTGTTTTCCCGCGCGGGATTTCTTGTCGAGCCATACTCTAAGGTCCTGCCGTGCAGGCGGCAGGGTATCCGCCCCCTCTTGGCGCGGGGTTTCATATTGAAAGTCGGGGTTTGTTGAATAAACCATCCCCAAACGTGATTTCCAGTCATTTTCAGCCATAGTCCTGTTATTTATATACAAAGATAATTATTTTGTATAAAGGACAACGGGTATCCGAAAATGCCTGTCACTGTCCGCATTATGCACCTGAAAATAATTATCTTTGCATATCATGAAAGCAGCCGTTAATAATCAGGAGCGCAGGGATAACGTTTTCGATCTGGTAAAGTCACTGAGCAAGGCCGAGAAACGAAATTTCAAGCTTTATGCCTCAAGGCTGGGTGGCGGCGACGCCAAATTCATCGCCCTTTTCGACTGCCTCGACAATATGGAGGCCTACGACGAGGCGAAGATACTGAACCGCTGTCCTGAAATCAGGAAGGTGCAGTTGCCCAACATGAAGGCGCACCTTTACCGCCAGGTACTGGTAAGCCTGCGGCTGCTTGGCGTCGGCCATTCGGCCCACCTTAGGCTCGGTGAGCAGATAGATTCGGCGCGCATCCTGTTCGACAAAGGCCTGTACGCGCAGGCCGAGAGGGCGCTGGATAAGGCCGAGCAGACGGCCGAGGAACTGGAGCAATTCACCAAGCTCATGGATATACTGGAATTGAGGAAGCAGGTCCAGATGGTGAACGTGTCGAGCGATATGACACACACTGCCGCCACCGCTAACCGCCGCATGATACAATTGTCGAAACAGATCCGGACCATAAACGAAATATCCGACCTGGCCGTGCGCCTCTACGCGCTCCACCTCACGCTGGGATATGCCCGCTCGCAGAAAGACCTCGACCTGCTGAACATATATTTCAAGCCCAAGCTAGATTCGTACGCCAGCCGCGGCCTCTCATTCACTGAGCGTTTTTATTTTTACCAGGCCATGGCGTGGTACCATTATATCCGCCATAACTTCGCTTACTCCTACCGTTACGGCCGCGCCTGGATAGACATGTTCGACGAAAAGCCCGAGATGAAAGAGGTGATGTACGATAGTTACCTGCGCGGGTATTCGCGTGTTATGGAGGGTATGTTCCTGATGCGCAAGAACAGGCTGTTCCTGGGAACCCTCGACGATTTTGAGCGCGAATGCCGCACCACCGGCAGCATAAACGAAAACGCCGTGATGATATCGCAGCAGGTCCTTTTCACCAACCGGCTCAACAAGAATATCCTCGAGGGTGCGTTCAAAGAGGGGTTGTGGATAACCCGCAGCATAGACAGCTACCTGAGGCGTTACTCGAAGCATATAACTATCCACGACAGGATGATGCTCGACTACAAGATCGCACAGCTTTACTTCGGGGATGGCAATTTCACCAAGTGCATGGAGCACCTTTCCAGTATTATAGCCGTGAAGGATCCGCAGATAAGGCGCGATTTGCAGTGTTATGCCCGTATGCTGAACCTCATAGCATCCTATGAAGCGGGAATAGATTACAACCTCGACTACCAGATACGCTCCGTATTCACTTTCGTGGTAAAGATGAGGGACATGACCGAGATGAAACGGGAGCTTTTCACCTTCCTGCGCAAGATCAGCGGTACGGCGCCTTTTGAGCTGAAAAAGGAATTGAAAGTTCTCTACGACCGTCTGAGACCTTACGAAAAACACTCCTACGAAAAGCGTACATTCTACTACCTGGATCTTATGACGTGGCTCGAAAGCAAGATTACGGGGCGCAACTTCGGGGATATAGTCCGCTCCAAATATGCGGAACTTGTACGCAGTGAAGAAGTTCATTCAGCAAAGCACAAATAACGGCTTTTCAGATATTTACACATCACTCAACTTACATGTCATCCGCCTTTGACGCCTGTTAATTTATTAACAGGGCAGTTTAATATGAATTCAACGGAATCTTCTTAACTTTGCGTATTATCGCGTATATATGGCTAATATCAGGGATATGAGGAATACCGAGGGCGAAGCCGAATTCGAAGAGAGGATACGTCCGCAGGAACTGGATAATTTCCGTGGTCAGGATAAGATCGTGGACAATCTCCAGGTCTTCATAAAGGCCGCCCTGATGAGGGGCGACTCGCTCGATCACGTCCTCCTGCACGGCCCCCCGGGTCTCGGCAAGACCACCCTGGCGAACATCATAGCTAACGAAATGGACTCGTCGCTGAGGGTTACCAGCGGGCCGGTGCTCGACAAGCCGGGCGACCTTGCCGGGTTGCTTACGAACCTAAATCCGGGCGACGTGCTTTTCATAGACGAGATACACCGCCTGAGCCCCGTAATCGAAGAATACCTGTATTCCGCGATGGAGGATTACAAGATAGATATAGTGCTGGATAAAGGCCCTTCCGCACGCTCGATCCAGTTGGAGCTGAGCCCGTTCACGCTTATCGGCGCTACTACCCGCAGCGGTCTGCTGACATCTCCCCTGCGTGCGAGGTTCGGCATACAGTGTCATCTGGAGTATTACGACTCCGACGTGCTCGCTCGTATTGTGGTACGCTCGGCAGGAATACTTGGGATAGATATCGACGGCAAGGCGGCGCAGGAAATAGCGCTCCGCAGCAGGGGTACACCCCGTATAGCCAACTCGCTGCTACGGCGTGTAAGGGATTTCGCTATGGTGAAAGGCCACGGAGCCATAGACCTCGACATCACGCGTGTTACGCTCGGCGCCCTCAATATAGACTCCAGGGGACTCGACCAGATGGACAATAAGATACTTTCGACGATAATACACAAATTCAACGGAGGGCCGGTGGGGCTCAACACGATAGCCACCGCGGTAAGCGAAGAGTCCGGGACAATAGAGGAGGTCTACGAACCTTTCCTCATCAAAGAAGGATTCCTCAAAAGGACACCCCGCGGCAGGGAAGCGACCTCGCTGGCTTATTCGCACCTCGGCGTACCACCGGCTTCAACAGAAGGAACGCTTTTTTAATATAGAAAACCTTAAAAACTTTAAATAAAAGATCTTCATAGTTATGAAAGTAGCGATGATAACGGGAACCACTTCCGGAATCGGCAAGGAAACCGCCAGATTGTTTGCCGCCGAGGGATACGACCTCGTAATAACCGGCAGGAGGGCCGAAAGGCTCAAGGAATTCAAGAAAGAACTCAAGGAAACCTACGGCGTAAGGGTCCACGTCCTCAACTTCGACGTCAAGGACAAGCACACCGGCAAGGCCGCGATAGACGCCCTCCCTGAGCCTTTCAATAAAATCGACATCCTGGTGAACAATGCGGGATTCGCGTCCGAGATGGTCAAATTCCAGGACGGCGACCTGCACAACTGGGATGAGGTGATAGATACCAACATCAAGGGTATGATCTACATGAGCCGGTTCGTGATCCCGGGCATGATGGAGCGCCGCAGCGGGCACATTGTGAATATCGGTTCGGTGGCGGGAACTGAACCCTACTTCTGCGGCAACATTTACGGCGCCACAAAGCACGCGGTACACGGCCTTACCAAAAGCATGCGCATCGACCTGCTCGGCACCGGAATAAAGATCACGGAGATAAGGCCGGGTAAAGTTGAAACCGAATTCTCGATAGTCCGGTATAAGGGTGATCTCGAGGCGGCGGCCAAATGCTACGAAGGTTTCGAACCGCTGTCAGGAGAGGATGTGGCCCGCTCGATATTGTGGGTCGTTTCACAGCCTGCCAACGTAAATATCGACGAGGTGATGATAACCCCCCTCTCGCAGGCCAATTCCTATTATATTCATAAGGAAGAGAAATAGTGTCCGTTGTATCCGGCACGTCCTTTCTCCACCGTTCCGTGCTGCTGATAAAATAAAATTGGGCCGCCTTACAAGGCGGCCCAATCATTTTAGTGCGGTCTGAAGGCTTTTATACTTCCCCCGAGTATTTATTCTTCCTAATAAAGTAATAAGAAACCGCTGCGACAGCCGTCACGACAATTGAAATTAGAATTGTGTTCACAGTAGTGGCGCGCAATATATTATAGGTATCCAATGTGGATATTACCATGAATGCCAGAACGAAACATGAGGCGGAAATCCACAGCACCCCCTCCCATAATTTTTTAAACCTGTTTTCCCCCGTTTTAATTATTTCCTTACCCGTCCTGGAAAAATAGAGCCAGTAAGCCAACGTAAGGATTACGGCGCAGAGCGGGGATGCGATCAGCAATATTTTCGTATTTATCTCCAGGAAATTAAATCTGCTGAGCGTGGCCAGCGTGAGGAAAGGAACTACCAGGACAAATAAGAAAAAAACTAATATGGAATTCTTCTTCATGGCTACCCTATTATGTCATCTATCGACTCAATGAGTTTTGTCGCGGCATAAACGAATGAAGCCGTTGCAGCACCGATCACTGTTCCTCCCGGGACAAGAGATCCGACCAAAGCTCCCGCCCCATCCACGAAAGCGGTTTTCAAAGCGGCCCGGCCCAGGTTACCCCAAAATCCCCTTGTCATCGGTCCGTATTCCTCACCGTTTATCACTACACTCCATTCCGAAATATTTTCAAGCCAGTAATCCAACGAATTTGAGAAAACGGAAATCATACCGAACAACCGGTCCTTATCTCCCGGAGATAACTGACCGTTGGCAGTTATCAGCTTTCGAAGCCCGGTTATATGCCTTGATACTTTATTCATTGAGACTTCCACGCTCCAACCTTCCTCAAGTATATAATAAATATCACACAACTTATTGAAATAATAGCTATCAACAGAAGGAATCTCATAGTTATCTATCGTAACATTTTGTAAAGAGTCGTCAAAGGTCAGTTCCGGGGTGATCAAAGATGCCGGGGTCAATTCGTCTTCACCCTCCAGTGCAAAAAATTCATTGGTATATTCAGCCGCACATTCCAAAATATCATAACGGGTTACAGCCCTTGTAGCACCACCGTTTTTCAATTTCCCAAGCATAAAATCGAGCGCCTCGTTGTGTAATTTGCCGGCCTGGTCATAAATGTCCGGAGCAGCATTGCGGTGCGTATTTTCCCCTTGGCATCCCAAAAAAAGCAATACGGCAGAAAGGAGAAAAATTAATGGCGATAATAAGATCTTTTTCATAATTTGTTATTTTAGTTAGAATTGGCGCCTCTTGCTGTGAGGCTATTACAAACATAATACAAAATATTAGAAGCTTTTAATGTATCTGATTAAAAATATGTTAATTACGTTTTCACTTCAGTAACTTTGAAGACAAAATGATCGGTTTAAAACCATCGTTATTGCCAATACTCATATTTTCCGGGACATCATGCGAAATCCTCCTCATTTTATGTTGCCGCTTTATACAATTTCAATTGACAATAGTGGCGCGTATTTTGCGTTATTAGGAGGAAAGACAAAAATTTAAAAACAAGTATATTATGATTCTGGAAAATCCTAATTTTTACTGGTTCCTGGTGATAGTTATCGGTGTGGTGGGTATGATAATACAGGGACGCCTGCAGTCCGTTTTCAACAAATATTCGAAAGTGACTTTCCACGGCGGGCTCACCGGGCGCGAGGTAGCCGAAAAGATGCTCCGTGACAACGGCATACACGACGTTACGGTAGTCGCCACGCGAGGTAACCTCACGGATAATTACAACCCTAAGAAAAGGACGATCAATCTCAGCGAAAACGTATACAATTCCAACAGTGTATCTGCTGCCGCGGTTGCCGCCCACGAGTGTGGCCACGCAATACAGGACGCCACTGAGTATGCACCGCTGAAGATGAGGGCTGCACTGGTACCAGTCATAAGTTTTTCATCGCAGGCCTCCACCTTCGTGGTCATCCTGGGCGCAATAATAGCGGGAATCACCGGTAACGTGATAGTACTCTGGATCGGCATAGGACTCATAGCACTGGCGGCGGTTTTCGCTTTGATAACCCTGCCGGTAGAATACAACGCCTCGTCGCGTGCGCTCGCGTGGCTCCGTTCGAGCAATACATTATCCGAGGAAGAAGTCGCGCAGGCAAGCGTACCGCTTAAATGGGCCGCACGTACTTACCTCGTCAGCGCCCTCAGCGCGATTGCCATCCTTCTTTACTGGATAGCCGTCGCAGGTCGCCGCAACTGATAAGACCAAAGAATATATAGTATTTTACTATAAAGCCCCTGCAAAAGCTCATTGCGGGGCTTTACTTTTTTATATATCAGTGGAGCAGCACGCCGGATATACTCATAGGACAGCGTGCTAAGGGAAAACAAATAATCGGCCCCATGTGTCACCTCGTTTCCCCTCAATCCCTGAATTTGTCCGGAAATAATCCCCGGGAAAACGCCTGCGGGCAACTTCCACTATGATAATGAATTACTCTCCGCCTTTCAAAAAACCGTACAGCGTGGAACGGGATACGTTGTAATAACCGGCAATATATGTTTTCGAATGGCCGGCGGCTATCATGTCCTGCAGGTCGGTCCGGTTGTCTTCAAGTATTTTCATCTTGCTGCAGGAACCTTTCGGCCTGCCGAGGATAACGCCCTGCGATTTCCTGTATGCCAGGGCTTCCCTTGTCCGCGCGGCGATGAGGTTGCGCTCTATCTCCGCCGCCATCCCGAAAGCGAATCCCATTATTTTACTGTTCATATTATTCTCAAAGGAGTAACCCTCTTTAACGCTGTAAAGAATTATCTCTTTTTTGATGCAGGTATTGAGAATGCCCATTATGTCCAACATCGTGCGGCTGAGACGTGATATTTCACTCACTATAAGGATATCTTCTTTCTTGAGCCTCGAAAGAACCTGCTTTATTTTGCGCTCATTCTGCAATTTCGTACCGCTGACCTTTTCCATACACCAGCGGTTTATCTCAAGCCCCTTTTTCTCTGCAAACCGTATTATTTCGTCCCGTTGATTTTCCAGTACCTGTTTCTCCGTGCTGACTCTTAAATATGCGATAACCATAACCATTATTGTGATTGGGTCTCGCAAGATAATACAAAAATGCTATAAAATACAATAAAAATAAAAAAATGAACAGGGATATTTTTATTGAACTTGTTATTTATCAAGTGATTTAAATAAACGAACGTTTATTTGAGCACTAAAACGGATATACCAATTAAAGTTTGATAAATATTTTAATTGGCCTCAATGCTCTGACAAATAAAGATATTATTTTAATAAAAAACAACTCAAAATTTAATATGCCATTTTTTTTATGTGTAAAAATAAACGTTCGTTTAAACGGACAATTGTTACACATATATTACTGATTATTAATCTATCACAAACAAAAATGGTTACTATCCCGCTAAAGTGCAGGAAATTACCGAAAAGCCTAAAAGCGTTCTCACTTCCGGAGTTACTGGTTGTGCTCGTAATCATAGGCATACTGGTACTTATAGCCCTGCCGAACCTCATGCCGCTTATATCCAAAGCCAAAAGCACGGAGGCGCAACAGCAACTGACTTACCTGCATTCCCTGCAGAAAACCCATTTTTACACATATTCGCATTACAGTTCCTCCCTCGAAGAGCTCGGTTTCGAGCAGTCGAAACTGACTACGCAAGGCGGTACCGCCAACTATGTTATCGAGATAGCCGAAGCTTCCGAACATGGTTTCAGGGCTACGGCTACGGCGGTCGCCGATTTCGACGGGGACGGCGTTTACAACGTCTGGGAAATAAACCAGGACAAGGAACTAAGGGAAACGGTAAAGGACTGACGGCAGAACATGTCCTCCAAATCGCCCTGAAACGGTATCCTAATCTTTTCCCCGGCTTATGAGTTTTACATATACTATAATAGCGGCTGCCGTACCCCTGGCCGCGATGGTGATTTCCGATTTCCGCAAGCGTAACATCGGGATAGCATGGCTGGTGCTTTTCTACGCAATAACAGCCGCTTCCGCCGTGCTGGCACATGGCTGGAGGACGGCATTGCTCAACACGGCAGGTAACATCGTTTTCCTGGCATTGCTATTCGGCTTCCTCTACATATATATACGCGTGCGTAAAAACCGTTTCGCCTCTTTCGGTAAAGCTATCGGGCTTGGCGACATTCTTTTCCTGCCGGCTCTTGCCCCCGTTTTCGGCGTGAGGCAGTTCTCCCTATTCCTCACTGCGTCTTTCATAGTCACGCTCGTAGCATGGAGCATCCTCCGGTTACTGGGGCGTGCTCCTTCGACAATTCCACTCGTAAGTACGGTGGGAATTTGTTTCATAATCTACAGCTTAATATTATTCTTATGAGCCAGGAGCCTAAAATACCCACCGAAATAATACAACGGATAACCCCCTCGCACGCATGGGAGTACCGATTCGTTCCGTACGCCGACGAAGGTGAAAAGCTGCTCTGTTACGGACAGGAGGGCATCGATTGGGCGCTGCTAATGTCCGAAATCGAAGTCATCACGGGGGAAAGTATACTGATAAAAGCAACTGCCGAAGAGGATATGACACGGCTGTTGAACAAATATTACCGGAGGAGCCAAAAATCCGGGGAGAAGCAGTCGCTGTCCGCATCTGGCGACAGGTTCCTGATGCGGCTGATTGAAGAGGCGTTCCACTCCTACGCGAGCGACATTCATTTCGAATGCTACGAAGAAAGGTGCAGGGTAAGGTTCAGGATTGACGGCCAGCTGATAGAGCGCTATGTAATAGAAAAGCGGAATTACCCCGCGATAATAAACCAGATAAAGATACTGGCGAACCTCGATATTTCCGAAAAAAGGCTGCCTCAGGACGGGCGTATTTTTTACAGCTCGGGTAGCGGAAAATTTGATGTCAGGGTTTCGTGCCTGCCCACCATCTACGGGGAGAAGGTCGTTCTGCGACTTCTTACGCGCCATGTAGAGTTGTTGGAACTTGCCAATCTCGGTTTTACGGAAAAGCAGTTGGAAGATTACAGGCGGACGGTAGGCAAACCATACGGGCTCATACTTATCAGCGGCCCGACCGGCTCCGGGAAAAGTACCACTCTCTACGCGACGCTACGGATGCTGAACAACGAAAAAGATAATATACTTACGATAGAAGACCCTGTGGAATATACCCTGGAGGGGGTAAACCAGGTACAATTAAAAGAGGAGATCGGGCTGACCTTCGGCAGCGCGCTGCGGACATTTTTGCGCCAGGACCCGGACATTATAATGTTGGGAGAGATTCGGGATGCGGACACAGCACAAATGGCAATCCGCAGTTCGCTGACGGGGCACCTGATCTTTTCTACAATACACACCAACAGCGCGTGGGGCAGCATATCGAGGCTGGTGGACATGGGCGTCCATCCGTACCTTATTTCGAACACACTCGTGATGTGCGTCGCCCAGCGCCTTCTGAGACTGCTCTGCCCCCGCTGCAAGGAGAAAGTAGCGGCGGGTAAAGAGACACGGACGACAGCGGGAACGGAGCAGGAATTCCATTATAAACCCGTGGGATGCGATTATTGTTATTACACGGGGTACAAAGGACGTAAAGCGATCTACGAAGTGATCCCCCTGGACGCGGAACTGTCGGAAGCGGTGCGCTCCTCACGCGACGATATATCCGCCGAGCTCAGCAGGCGGGGGATATCGACCCTTCGCGAGTCTGCCCTCAAACTGTTCGAAGAGGGTCTGATCTCGTTCGACGAACTCATGACACAAATACAGTGATAGGTGGCCGCAATAGGAAAGAGGAATTTATTTCTCCGGGAAGTTGCCCAACAGCATCCTATAAATAGAATAACGCCCATGAACCATTTTTTACTAAAATTTTCCATATTTTTCGTTTTACTCCTTCCTGCGCATAATATTTCGGCGCAGGGGGACAGGCTCGACCGCATAAAGGAAAAGCTGGAGCTCCTCGTGGCCGCCGACCCCGCCTACGCTTCGGAAGTGGACCTTTACATCGGAAGCCTGCCGGTAGGCGACCTGCTGCGCAACGTAGCGAAGGCAAGCAACGTAAGTATAAGCTACAAAGGCGACGGGAGCCTCTCCATAAACTGTAATTTCAAGCGAACGCGCATAGACGACCTGCTCTATTTTCTGTGTAAAGAATATGCGTTGGATATGGATGTGGTAGGCAATATCGTATCGGTCTACCCTTACGCCGAGCCCGATCCTGCGGAACCTGTCCCCAGGATAATATACCACTCCACGGGCCCGGCCCTCAGCTATAACCTAAAAAGCGTGGCCTTATCCGATGTCGTAAAGTTAATGGCCGACGCCTCCGGAATAAACCTGGCCGTTCCGTCCCAGATACTCACGAAACAGGTTTCAGGATATGCCGTCGGGCTGCCTGTCGACGAAGCAGTAACGACGCTTGCATCTGTAAACGGCCTGCGGGCAACAAAAAAGGTGGAAAACCTATGGACACTGGAAGTCTTTACGGAAGAGATGGCGAAAGCCGATGCCGGCTCCTTTTCGCGTAAGAGGAGCATATCGGAAAACCAACTCGTGACAGACAGCCTCGGTATGGTCACGGCACAGATAGAGCGGGGCGAGATATACGACATCCTGTGCACAGTCTGCGAGCGGATGGGATTGAACTATTATTTCATCTCCCCGATCTCCGGTCACACCAGCCTTTACCTGAAAGACGTGGAGCTTCACACGTTCCTGAAAGTCCTTTTTACGGGAACCACATTCTCATATTATGAAGAAGAGGGCATCTACATGTTCGGGGCGTCGAAAGAGCAGGCGCTTGCTTCCGTGAAAGTGGTCACTCTCCATAACCGTACGGTAACAATGCTCGAAGAGGCAATCCCGAAAGATATTAAAGACGGGGTCAACGTGAATGCTTTCAAGGAGCTGAACAGCCTCATACTAAGCGGTGACCAGAGAAAAGTGGCCAGGGTGGAGCAGTTCCTCAAATCGGTGGATAAAACCGTACCGCTCATTACAATAGAAGTTCTCATAGCCGAGACTACCAAAAACCTCAAGAACGAGGCGGGAATATCGCTCGGCGTAGGTGAGGCACCCACGGCCACTACGGGCCAGCTAAGTCCCGGACTCGACCTCACGCTGGGAGCTTCCGCAATCAACAGCCTGATAAACAGCTTCAACGGATTCGGCTCGGTAAATCTCGGCAAAGTGAACCCCAATTTTTACGCCAACCTCAAACTTATGGAGGCCAATGGCGACATAGAGCTTCACTCCACTCCGAAACTGTCGACCCTCAACGGCCACGAGGCGGAGCTAAAAAGCGGGCAGAGGCGACACTATAAAGAGGTTACTGAATCATTAATGGGATCCCAGAATCCGATCCAGACGAGTTCCTACGTATGGAAATACATAGATGCCAACCTGGAGTTGAAGATCGTCCCGTACGTAAGCGGTAACGGAGAAATCACCCTTTCCATAGAGTTGGCCCAAACCGAGTTCACGACCGAGGAAGACAAGGAAACTCCACCGGGAACCGCTACGCGCAGTTTTAAGTCCGAGATACGGGTTCTGAACGAGGAGATGGTGCTGCTAGGGGGGATCGACCGCAACCACAGAAACAAATCAACGAAGGGACTTCCTTTCATTTCACGCGTACCCGTCCTGCGATGGATTTTCGGCCAGCGGGTAGACAATAAGGAGGAGACAAAGCTCAACATTTTCATAAAACCGACCGTGGTATACTGAGAAACTATTTCTGACAATGAGATTTTCCACCCTGATATTCCCGCGCCTGTGTGTACTCGCCGCCGCCCTCACGGAAGAGGGGTGGCGTTATACGCTTTTCCATCTGGTTATGCATAAGGGCTCGGCCAGGATCAGGCGGCGGGTAAGTAATTTCCAGCTCTCGTCCCTAAAGGGAAAAAAACAATCCGACCCGTTCGCACTGATAGTTACGGGCAAAACGGTTATCAGCAAGTATTATCCCGCGAGCAGCGACGCTGCGACAAACATTACCTCCAAGCCCGAGGAATTCGTTTTCGCTTCGGAGCCCGATGAAAAGGGGGGGCAGAAGTTAACTTTTATGCGGGCAGAGCAATATGTGGAGTTGCTCGAAGAACTGGACCCATATAAAATAACGCTGACCGATACCCGCTTCGACGGCAGCAACGACATATTGAAGGAAGCAAAGCAGGCCGCTGAAGAATTTTTCACGGAAGGCCTCTCCTTAAAGAAAGTATTCACTCCATCCGAGCACTCGGGCAGGGTTTTGTCTCTCACATTCTCCAAACTTCTCCTTCCGGTACTGGGGGCAGCCCTGCTCGTTCTCGTCGTAAATTATTTCGTACAGGACTCGATCCGGCAGAAGTACGCAAGCCAAACCGCCCAGCTAAACAATGTAAGGAAGAGTACCGAAGGAGAAAGCAAGCGCCGGAGTGGGGAGGATAGGTTTTACGCCACGCTACTGCCCGCAGCGAAACTGCCGTATTCATTCATCGCCGACAGGATTGCGGCGGCAACCCCAGAAGGTATTATGCTTACCGAAATATCGGTACATCCATTGGCAAAAAAGATCAGCGAAAACAAGCCTTTACAGGTAACCACGGGTATAGTGCTGATAAGGGGCGAATCGCCGGAGTCGGCGCCCGTATCCGTATTTAACAGCTCGCTTTCATCCTCCGGGATCTTCCCCGGGATCCAGCTGCGGCGCCTCGAACGGGGACGCGACGGCATTTACATTTTCGAAATAGAGATAGCCCTATGAATAAGCCCCGCAAATATGAGGGAGCATTAAAGATGGCGACGCTGCTGATAGGCGTCCCGCTTATGATCTGGTTACTGGGTATTTCGAAAACTACCGAACTGAACCGCGAGGTTGAAAACACGGAAAAACTAATTGCGCAGGCTGAGCAGGAAGCTGCAAATGCGAGCGGTAGCGGATCTGCGGACAGGCGCTCCGCCGACGCCCTGCAACAGGGCGACGATATACATACGGGTGCGCTGCTCGGGAAATTAATGCCCATACTGCAGGAATCTAAGGTAACCGCCGTAAACTATACTCCGTACCTCCTGCAAAAGGAAGATAACATAGAGCTATATGCAGCAGAAGTTGTACTTACAGGCAGGTTTATCCCGCTCACCGAAGTGTTGATGGCCATT
Organism: uncultured Tidjanibacter sp.; assembly: GCA_934663885.1. Lineage (GTDB taxonomy): Bacteria > Bacteroidota > Bacteroidia > Bacteroidales > Rikenellaceae > Tidjanibacter. The sequence goes on along the minus strand of CAKUKW010000019.1, from coordinate 4,561 downwards.
GAAGAAGCTCCTAACGGCTACCGCGTGGTTTCCGCTGTATACAAAACCGAAACCGATCTCCGTACCCGCACAAAACAGTTGCGGCTTACTATAATATTCCAGCAAATAACAATAAAACAAACGATATGAAAAAGATTATTCCGCTAATCGCCTTCTTATTCCTTATTACCTCATGCGACGTACTGCTCGTAAAGGACATCAGCGGCGACACCATCGAAATCATCGCTCCTTCGTCAGGCGCCCACCTTACGGGCGGCAGCGCCAGCTTCTCCTGGGAGCCGCTAGAACAGGCCGAACACTACCGGTTGATACTCGTTTCACCCTCCTTTACGGACGTCAGCGTCAACCTGGCGGATACGCTGCTGTATGAAAATATTTTTAAATCGGAGGAGCTTCTATCGGGCGATTACCAGTGGCGGTTGCAGGCCTTTAATTCGGAATATAAAACCGCTGCTCAGACTATGGGCTTCACGGTCAGGACGGTTAAGGACATAACAGGCAAGAGCGTTACCGTGATATCTCCTGAGGATGGTTCGGTGGTAAATTCCGCGGATGTGGCTTTCTCATGGGAGGAGCTCCCCGGAGCCGACAGGTACAGGGTTGTGATTTCTTCTATGGAAGATGAGGCGGGAGGCGTGGTTGCCGACACGACCCTGACAGGAGCTGTATTCCGCCAGCAGTTTGATGACGGAGATTACTGCTGGCGGCTGCAGGCTTTTAATGATAATTATTCCGGTGAGCCGCAAAACCACCTCTTTAGGGTAAAATCTTCAGAGGATATAAGCGGCGGCAGGGTGCGTATAATTTCTCCCGCAAAAGATGCGGAAATCACCACCGGTGATGTTGTTTTCGCCTGGGAGCCCCTGAAAGGAGCGGAGACTTACAGGGTCATAGTAGCAGAGCCGTCTTTCGCAGCGGCTAAAAAAATTCTGATCGACAGTGTGCTTACGGGGCGCGTGGTGAAGGCGGAAATACCCCACGGGGATTACCAGTGGAAAATAACCGCAGCAAATAAAGTCTATGAAAGCCTTCCTGAAATATTTGATTTCAGCGTAAGAACTACGGAAGACCTCGCGGGAAAAAGCGTGACAATCATAGCCCCTGTGGAAGGAGCCGCCATAAAAACGCCGACGGCGACATTCCTTTGGGAGCCGCTCACGGGAGCCGAAAACTACAGGGTCACCGTAGTTTCACCCTCTTTCGACGCTCCCGTTTCGGTGGCGGCGGATGAAACGGTTTCCGGGACAACGCTCCGGATCGAGCTTCCGGATGGAATTTACCAGTGGAAGATAACCGCCATGAACGCTTCCTCGCATACCTCCCCGCAAGTTTACGGTTTCAGCGTCGATACAGGCGGTGACATAAGCGACCGGCAGGTAACCATAATTGCACCGACACCCGGTATAGAGATGGGCACCGGAAAAGTTGCTTTTGCGTGGGAACCGCTGAGGGGGGCCGAAAAATACAGGCTGACAGTGGTTTCACCCTCTTTCGACAACGTCCAGATATTCGTAGACGATATGACCGTTACGGAGACTGTCGTAAGGATGGATCTTGCGGACGGTACATACCAGTGGCGCATACAGGGGCTGAATGCCACATCGCAGACCGTCCCGCAGGCCAATTCCTTCTCCGTCAAAACCGACAGCGATATACGGGACAAAAACGTAAACGTGATCTCGCCTAAGGAAGGGGCCGTGCTGACGGGGCCCGAGCTCACTTTCCTCTGGGATCGGCTTGCCGGCGCGGAGGAATATAAAGTAACGATAGTCTCTCCGTCGTTCGGAAACATCGCCCAGGTGGTAGACGACAGGAGTCTTTCGGATAACTCATTTAAAATCATTCTTCCGGAAGGCATTTACCAGTGGCGGATACAGGCAGTTAACGGTAATTATTCGACTACCCCGCAAATTTACGGTTTCAGGGTTGAAACCCCTTAAAACACACGGCATGAAAAGCAGGAAACTGACGACATACCTGTTGTTCGGAGCGGTCCTGGTATTATGGGCTGTAATTATCGCGAAAGTAATATCCTACCGTGCACCCGATATTCCACAGGCGCAAACCCAGAAAAAGGCCGCTTCCGCAGATAGAGCCGAAGCGGACCGCACACTACTGTTGGATTACAGGGACCCTTTCCTCGAAAAGTCCAAGCCACGGCCTGCGGAGAGGCAGTATGGTTCGCAGGCTGCCGTCACGGTGGATCCGCCCGCCCCTCCTGCGCTGGCTTTCAAAGGCACCCTTGTGCAGGGTGGCCGTATCTATGCCATGATAAGCGACGGCACTTCGGCAAGGATATTCGGCAGGGGCGACACAATTGGAGGATACAAGGTTACCGCGATATGGGCTGATTCGGTATCTGTGAGGAAAAGAAGCCATAACTACATAATTAAATAACTGTTTTTGAAAAATAAAGGAAAAATAGATGCGGCCGTACTTCCAGTGGCGCTGGTCGTCGGGACATTGATGCTGGTTGCGGTAGTCGTCCTTTTCGGGCTTGCCGACTCGGGCAACAGGCTCTATTACGGGAACGCCGCGGCCCGCCAGAAAGAGGCGTGGCTCGACGCTGCGCTGATGCTTTACCGGCAAGACAGCTTTTTTGCCGAAAAGACGGACGAGTCGGGCTCATTCCTCCTGTTCAATGATGAGCCTGCATCCGAGGTAACCCTAAAAGCCGGTTACTGGGGTCTTTATGAATTGGTGACGGCGACATGCAGCGATGGGAAAACTAAGCGTGCCCAGCTAATAGGAGCCGGCGTGCCGGACGAATCGCAGGCGGCGCTTTATATCCCCGACAACCGCCGGGCACTCACCATAGCCGGAAAGAGCGACATACGCGGCGACGTACGGATTCCGGGTAAGGGGATCGTATACGGGCAGGTCAAATCCGATTTTTACAGTGGCGAGCGATTACCGGAAAAGCGTGTGGGTATTTCGGAAGAGCGACTGCCGGCACCTTACGCTCCTCCTGTAGAAGAGTTCGATCAGATGATACGTAATGTAAAGATATATTCGGCTCCGCTGGATGTGAATGAGCTCTCGAACAGTTTCACGGAGCCTACGCTGTATGTGATTGCCGATAGCCTTTCGGGAGTAACCCTGACGGGAAATATAATAGTCAGTTCGGATGCCGCAATAAAAGTGGGATGCACGTCGGTATTGGAGGATGTCTTACTGGTGGCTCCTAAAATATTCATAGGGGACGGATTTTCAGGAAGCCTGCAGGCATTCGCAGCGGACAGCCTGACGGTAGGCAGGAACGTGATCCTGAAATACCCTTCCGGGATTGCAATTACGGCGGCGGGCGAATATTCCCACATAAGCGTCGCGACGGGCAGCGAGGTCAATGGTTATGTCATCTGCCGCAAAAGGGAAACAAAAACCAAAAGGCAAAACCTGCCAAACTATACGCAGGATGAAGGAGTAAAAGTGCGCGGGCTGGTGTGGATAGACGGAGTGGCGGAAATTCACGGAACGGTAACGGGAAGCCTCTATGCCACCCAGCCCAATTATTACGCCCCACAGGGATTTTACATAAACATGCTTTACAACGTGCGGATATACGGATCGGAGGCAATAGCTTTTCCCCTGTGGGCAGGAAACCATTACCCTAAGAAGACTGTGAAATGGCTGTATTGAAAAACAGGCTCGAAGGCTCTTCGCTCATCGAGGCAATCGTCGCCTCGGTGTTGTTCCTGATAATGTTCATTATCGCCATGGAAACCCTTACGCGGGTTGCGGTATTACCGGACTCCGGGGGCCTACTGCAGGCTGAAGCAGATTTCAGGGCCTGCATAAACGCTTTCGAAACAGAAACTTTTCCCGAAGGGGAATATGAAAATGAATATGAATGGGGAACCATAATGATTCTGGTTTCCACTTACAAAGATATGCCGGACGTAAATGAGATCCTCTTTACGGTGAAGGTTTCACGCGGGAATCATACCGTCAGGCACCGGATACTGAAAGTTGGGGAGTTATGAAAAGCCGCAGGTTAAAATACGGGGTGCAAAAAACCGGGGCTGTGAAAAAAGCTTTTACGCTTGCCGAAACGCTCGTGGTAATGGTTATTTCCGGGATCGTACTGGTGGGCATCATCGACGGATTCATGCTGTTCGAGAAATTTCGCCGCCGCATAGCGGGGAATATGGTAATGTCCTCTGCGGCCATGGAAGAGTACTTTCTGCTCGAACGACTTTTCCATTCGAGCGACAGCATTGCCGGTAGTGGCAGGAGTATGGAATTTTACAAAAAGGGACACAAATATATAACGCTTGAAATAGAAGAGCCCCTGATAATACTGAAGAATGCCGACGGAAAGGAGGACACGCTTTCCCTAGGCCTGACGGCATACCGTATCACATACAGCGGGGATAATCCTGGCAGGGTGGATTCGCTGTTACTGGGAGTCGGTACGGTAGCCGTCAGTTTCTGCAGGCGACGCCTGGATGCAGAAAAAGCGGTCATGGAAGCGGAAAGGATAGAAAAAGAATACGCGGAAGATGAAGATAAATAGCACATATCAAGGTAATGCCCCGCAAAACGGCAGGGTGCGAAGGGG
>CAKUKW010000018.1 GCA_934663885.1 uncultured Tidjanibacter sp. | reverse complement strand
ATTATTGTCCTACGATAGCCAACGAATAAATTACATTTTACAATATGTTTTAACCGCACTTAGACCAGCCGCAGGTAGTACAATACGGGCACCCGTTCTGGAATACCAGCGTCTGGCTGTCGCAGTTGGGGCACTTGCTCTTGAGTTTCGCACCCTCCTTGATGTATGGTTTCAGCGCCCTCGAAACGCCGCTCTGCCAGTTGCTTATCGACTCGTTATCGAACGTCAGGCCGTCTACAAGGTTGACCACGTCCACTATATGCATGCCGTTGCGCAGCACTCCCGAGATCAGTTTCGCATAATTCCAGTATTCCTTGTCGAAGAGACGCGATATACCGCCTATAGTATGCGGGTAGCCTTTCTTATCGTCGTAGCGGAAGTCATAGCGCTTGGTCCCGTCCTCTTCCTTTACCTTCACGATCCAGCCTTTCTTGACCGAGCGCGGGATAAAGAGCTCGTCTTCGTCGACCTGGCCGGTAAATATTTCGTAAGGACGGTTGTTGTAGATGCCGACGAAAGAGATCCAGTCATCATCGCCGTTCTTGAAACGTACCACGTCGGCCTCGAGTTCGATGGGCCTCTCGAGCGGCGGTTTGTATTCGTCGCATCCGCAATCGTCCTTTCCTCCTTTTTTGCCTTTGTTGTCGACGAGCACGCCGGCCCGCGAATTCTCCCTGTAAACGGTTATACCTTTGCAGCCCGACTCCCAGCCCGTCTGGTAAACCTTCGCCACCAGCTCTTCGTCCACATCCTCGGGCAGGTTAACAGTGACCGATATCGAATGATCGACCCATTTCTGTATCGCTCCCTGCATCTTGACTTTCGCAACCCAATCCACATCGGCGGCGGTAGCTTTGTAATAAGGTGATTTCTCGACCAGCGCGTCCACCTCTTCGCGGCTCATTCCCTCCAGTTTAGACGTATCGTAGCCGTTCACTTCCAACCACGTCAGGAATTTGTGATGGAAAACGTTGTATTCTTCCCATGCGTCGCCCACTTCGTCCACGAAAGTTACCACGACATTCTTGTCGTTGGGGTTGACTTTACGCCTGCGTTGGTAAACAGGCCTGAAAACGGGCTCTATGCCTGAAGTCGTCTGCGACATCAGGGAAGTCGTTCCGGTCGGGGCTATGGTAAGCATCGCTATATTGCGGCGACCCACCTCGGTCATCCTTTTGTAGAGTGCCGGGTCAGCGGCGCGGATGCGCCCGATCATGGGGTTCTCTTCCTCCTTGAGCGGATCGTACATAGGGAAAGCACCCCTTTCCCCGGCCATCTCGACAGAAGCTCGGTATGCTTCCACGGCAAGGGTTTTCTGTACCTTTACGGCGAAATCGGTCGCTTCGTCCGTGCCGTAGCGCAGGCCGAGCGCGGCCAGCATATCGCCTTCGGCGGTTATGCCGAGGCCTGTCCTGCGGCCCTTCTGGGCCTTATCCTTGATCTTCTCCCACAGCGACATCTCCACGCGGCGGATATCCAAGTCCTCAGGGTCGTTCTTTATCTTCTTATATATGATATCTATTTTCTCCAGTTCCAGGTCGATAATATCGTCCATTATGCGCATCGCATAATTAACGTGCTTGCTGAACTTATCGAAATTGAATTTCGCTTTCGGGGTGAACGGGTCGTCCACGTAACTGTAAAGGTTGAGCGCGAGCAGGCGGCAACTGTCGTACGGACACAGCGGAATCTCCCCGCACGGGTTTGTCGACACCGTGGCAAAACCCTCCTCGGCATAACAATCGGGAATGGACTCCCTGATTATTGTGTCCCAGAACAGCACTCCCGGCTCGGCGCTCTTCCACGCATTGTGGATTATTTTATTCCAAAGCGCCTTCGCGTCTATTTCCTTGACATACTTCGGATCCTTCGAATCTATCGGGTATTGCTGCACATATTTATCGCCTGCAAGTGCGGCTTTCATGAACTCATCGTCAATCTTGATGGAAACATTGGCTCCTGTGACCTTGCCCGTCTCGACCTTCGCGTCGATGAAATTTTCCGCGTCGGGATGCTTTATTGAAAGCGATAGCATCAGTGCCCCGCGGCGGCCGTCCTGGGCCACTTCGCGGGTGGAATTAGAGTAACGCTCCATAAAAGGCACTATACCTGTCGAGGTAAGCGCGCTGTTGAGTACGGGACTGCCGCACGGGCGTATATGCGAAAGGTCGTGTCCGACTCCTCCCCTCCGCTTCATAAGCTGTACCTGCTCTTCGTCGATGCGGATTATGCCGCCGTAAGAGTCGGCCGGTTTTTTGTGCCCGATAACGAAACAGTTCGAAAGCGAGGCTATCTGCAGGTTGTTGCCTATGCCGGTCATCGGGCCTCCCTGCGGAATGACGTAACGGAAATCTTTCAGCAGGCTGTAAATCTCCTCTTGGCCCATCGGGTTGGGGTAATTTTTCTCTATACGCGCGATCTCGTGCGCGATACGGTGATGCATTTGTTCCGGCGATTTTTCATAAATGCGGTTGAAAGAGTCTTTCAGGGCATACTTGCTTACCCAGACCATAGCGGCCAGGTCGTCGCCTTTGAAATACTCCCTCGCTCCTTCTATCGCCTCGTTGTAGGGGTATTCAACAAGGGTGTTACCGTCAGCACCAATGTTCTTCTTTTTGTCGGACATAGGTCGGAAATTATATATTAATAAAAATGTGATGCGCTGAATGTTAGTGTATTATGCCTGCGGGTGCTATCTCCCTATGCTTATACCCGCCGTCGAAACGGCGAGCGCGGGCTACGGTCGCGTCGCTCCGCGAGCTCTCCGGATACTTCGTATCGACTTCGGTCGGTCGGTGATTATATCCCCTTAAGGCAGTATAATTCAGTGAATTCCAAAGTGTAGGAATACGCCGTTAGCGCAACTACAAGTTTAGCGCAACTTTTCCAGTTGCGCCAGTGTTACGGACGATAGTTGTTAACAACCTGTTAACAATATCACAAAACGTTTATCTGCTAAGTGTTATGGACACTTTCTTCACCTTTCCACCCAGCGGCGGGGCAATTTTAGATACAGTTGCTGAAACCTTAACCAATTCAGGAAAAGCAATATACAAAGCATCGATAATCCTTACGGCCACATTTTCTATGATATCGGATTTCTGCTCCATTTCCCTTGTTACTATACTATATACCGACAGGTAGTTAATAGTTTTATTAACATCGTCGGCCCTGGCCGCTTCGTCCAGTTCGGCATCCATGGAAACGGTAACGAGGAACCTGTTCCCCACCACTTTTTCAAGGTCGTAACAGCCGTGGTAGGCTTTGAATTCCATATCCTCGAGTGTAATCGTGTAGACCATAGAGAAACAAAATTTTGATGGTTGAAAATCTGGAAATTAAAGGAGAGCCTCTTCAATTTCCAGATTTTCAACCCGTGGATTTAATCTTTAAACATATTTTAAATACATCAAATCTCCATGAGAAATGTGCGTATATTAAATCAAAAGGGAAACTCAGTTAGAAAAAAATATGGATTTCCAGTGTATCGGTATATATAAGTTGGCCCTCAAGACTGACTTCGCAGGTTAGATGAACGATATCCGGGGAAACAAATTTCATAGTACAGCCCCATCCCTGACCATTCATGATATGGTTTTTGGGAGGAGTGGACGATGAGGTAAAACTCCAGCGATAGGTATACATCAACTGCTCCTTGTAGGGAACATCATGCATAGTATAATGAAATCCGACGCTGTTCGCCGATCCGAGTTGAAGATAACGTGCACCTGAGACAACAGGCGGATTCTGCGGTATCCTCTCCGGCTCACACAATACGCAGATACCTCCGATCAGGGGACTTCCACAGGCAATGCATTCCGGATTACACAGGCAAAGGGAATAAGGCTTGATACGGTTCCCGCAAGACGTGCAAAAACATTCGCAGGAATAAGGTGGGTTCTGGCAATATTCACAACAGATACACGCCCAATCCGGCCTGTTACATCTATAGCAATTCTCAAAATCCTCGACAGAATAGCCGCATTGAGGACAACACGGTTCGTCGTTAGCCACCTCTTCTCCACACCGGGGGCAGTTTCCGATGGGACGCCCGCGGGTGGATCCATGGTCGTGCGTACAGCCTTCATCCTCGCAGCGGAGGACATTACTTTCATCGATTATGTCATAGGTGTGAACTTCGGAGCAGGAAATAGCCCCGATTGCCAGGACGGCAGTAAGAATAAGTAATAATCTTTTCATGGTTTTAGTATTGAAGTAAGTCAATAAACCAGTTATGGACAACCGATTTAATGTAAAACTATGAAAATGCATGCAGACTACAAAGAGCTGTTTAAAAAAACCGGTCGGAACAGTTATTCATCTTTTCCCGATGGTTAAAACAGATACCTTTCGGTTTTCACTTTATTCACCAGTGCTAATACGTCGCTCCATGCGTCCTCGCTGGGGGTAGTGCCCACGATCTCGATGACCTTGCCGGCCGCTATGGCGCCAATGGTGCCGCACTGGCGAAGCGAAAGCCCCTCGCAAAGGCCGGACATGAATCCCGCGGCGTAAAAATCGCCCGCTCCGGTGGTGTCTATCCTTTTGGCAGCAGCCATTATTCCGACGTGGACTACCTCCGCACCCCTTTTAATATACGCTCCCCTGGTACCAACCTTTACCACCGCGAGCCCGCACATACGAGAGATGGCCTCAAGGGCGTTCACAGGTTCCTGCTCCCCCGTAAAAGCTTCGGCCTCCTGCTCGTTGGCGAAAACTATGTCCACGTAGCCCGATACAAGCCCGCGCAGGAACTCAAGGTTTTCCAGCACTACGTTATAGCTGGCAAGGTCAATCGCCACCTTCAGGCCGGCCTCCTTCGCGGTCTTCACCACGTGCGAAATAACAGCGTGGTTCTGTACCTGGAAACCTTCGACGTAAAGGCAGTCGTAGCCGGAGAACACCGAAGGAGTTATATCTTCTTCCGTCATCTCTATGGCCGACCCGAGATATGTGACCATAGTGCGCTCGCCATCGGGAGAAACCAGCGAGAGGCACCGTCCCGAACGCTGTGAGCCGTAAAATATGAAAGGTTCTATGGAAAGATTCTCAAGAGCGGCTTCATAGAAACGTCCGGTGGAGTCCTCACCTACTTTACCTATATAGCCCACCCCAACACCCAGGCGCGCCATCGCCCTCATCGTATTTGCAGCCGAGCCGCCCAGCGAAAGGGTATGCGGCAAGTCCGCCGTAGCCTCCTGCACCCTGCGCTGCAGTTCGGAATCCACGAGTGTCATGCTTCCTTTCTGGAAACTGAATTCGGAGAGTACCCTGTCCGAAGGCAGGTTCACGAGAAAATCAGTAAGGGCGTTGCCCAGGCCTATTATTTTTTTCATTTTTATCCGGTTATGCTCCGCAAAATCCAACGGGCAACAAAGATACAATATTTTTTCAGCCTTTTTTCCGTTTTAAAGGATGTAACCCTAATTTATATACCCATGCGTCGGCGGCGGGGAGTCCTGTCGCAAAAAATATATATCTTTGCGCTGTATGGCACAACAAAAACAAAGCAGATCCAAAAAGGAACGGGCCCGGAGGTTTACCAAATGGTTCTGGACTATTTTCCTTATACCCGTCGGGGCGGTTATTCTGATGATAATCCTGATAGCCGTCGGCGCGTTCGGCAAACTGCCTTCGTTCGAGGAGCTGGAGAACCCGAAGAACAACCTCGCTACGGAGCTTTATTCCGACGATGGCAGGCTGGTCGGGTCATTCTATATACAGAACCGTAGTTACGTCGACTTCGACGACCTGTCGCCGGCATTGGTGGGGGCATTGATAGCGACCGAGGACGCCAGGTTCTATTCACATTCGGGTATCGACTTTATCGCTCTGGCGCGCGTGGGAGTCAAGACCATCGCACTGGGGAGCCGCGAGCAGGGGGGCGGCAGCACCATAACCCAGCAGCTCGCCAAAAACCTTTTCCCCAGGGATGACATGGCCCACGATTCGAAACTAAAGAAAACGGGCAAAATGGTAATTATAAAGTTCAAGGAGTGGATTACGGCGGTCAAACTGGAATACAATTACACGAAAGAGGAGATAATGACCATGTACCTGAACACCGTCTTTTACGGAAGTAACGCATACGGCATAAAGGCGGCGGCCAACACTTTCTTCAACAAGGAACCGCGCGATCTCAACGTACAGGAGTCGGCTACCCTCGTGGGAGTCGTGAACGCTCCGACACGGTACAGTCCCGTGCGCAATCCCGACCGCTCGACTGCAAGGCGCAATACGGTAATGTCGCGGATGCGTAAGAGCGGATATATCACCAAACACCAGTACGATTCGTTATCGCGGACTTCTATTGAGCTCGACTATAAGCCCTCATCGCACGACGAAGGAATAGGCACCTATTTCAGGGAGATGATACGCACCGTGATGACGGCGCAGAAACCGCAGCGAAGCCAGTTCCCAAATACCCGCGCCGGAAAGTGGGACTACGAGCAGGAGCTCCAGCGGTGGGAGAACAACCCCATCTACGGCTGGTGCCACAAGAACCTGAAAGCCGACGGAACGAACTACAACATCTACCGCGACGGCCTCAGGATATACACCACCCTCAGCTACAATATGCAGCAGTACGCCGAGCAGTCGGTGCAGTATATGATGGAAACAGACGTCCAACCGCGACTGGAGAAGCAGAAGAAGAATACCGGAAAACTGTTCGACGGCGTAACCGGCGCCGAGATAGACAAAATAATAGCGCGGGCTATGCGCTACACCGACCGCTATATAAACCTCAAGAAGGACGGGGCATCGGACTCCGATATAGATAAGGATTTCCGTACGCCGGCACGCATGAAGATATTCACGTATAAGGGCGAAATAGACACGCTGATGACGCCTCGCGATTCGATAATACACCATAAAGGTATAATGAGGGCGTCCTTCATGGCGATGGATCCGACAACGGGGCACGTAAAGGCTTACGTAGGCGGCCCGAACTTCAAGTATTTCAAATACGACATGGCCAAGCAGGGTAAACGGCAGGTGGGATCGACCATCAAGCCTTTCGTATACACGTTTGCGATAGACTATATGGGCCTGACGCCGTGTACGAGGGTACCAAACCTTCCTGTCACAATAGAGACATACACCGGCGAACCGTGGTCGCCGAAGGAGGCGGGCAAAGTAGAATACGACGGGGTCGAACATCCGCTGAAGTGGGGGCTCGCGCGCAGCCGCAACAACTACTCGGCGTGGATAATGAAGGAGGCCAAGCAGCCGCAGAAGGTGGCCGACTTTATCAACCAGATGGGAATACACAGCTATATCGATCCCGTGAACGCACTCTGTCTCGGCCCGGCCGACGTGTCGTTGTTCGAGATGGTGGGGGCCTACTCCACTTTCGCCAACCAGGGAGTCTTCACCGAGCCGATATTCATCACCCGCATCGAGGACCGGCAGGGCAACCTGATCGCTTCGTTCACGCCTTCGTCGAGCGACGCTATGAACCAATACACGGCTTACACGATGCTCCAGATGCTTAAAGAGGTAGTCACGCAAGGTACGGCAGGCAGGCTTCGGTGGCAGTTCGACCTAAAAGATATGGATATGGGCGGTAAAACGGGTACTTCGCAGGAGAACCGCGACGCATGGTTTATGGGCGTGACGCCGAAACTCGTAGCGGGCGTATGGGTCGGAGGCGAAGACCAGAGCGTCCACATCAAGGCGAGCGGGGAGGGCTCCGCACTGGCATTGCCGATTTACGGAAATTTCATGCAGAAAGTTTACGCCGACCCGTCGTTGGGAATAAGGAAAACGGACAGGTTCCTCCGCCCGGCGGGAACGGTGGATTACAACTGCCCAGACTCGGACTCGGATGATGCAATACGCAGGAACGACATAGACGAATTTTTCGATTGATAAAGGAATAGCTTTCGTCAACACCGTATACAGAAAGTTTGGGCTCGATAATTCTTGTCTTTTTTAAACCCGACATGCGAAAAAGCGTTAAAAAACCGGAGACTAAAAGCCGCTAAAAACGGAGACATTTTGGTTCCAGCCGACGCTGCGGAGCGAGAGCAGATTCAAATTATTTGAATCTCTGCCGAGCCGCGAGGAGGAAGGCAAGCGCAGCACAGCCAAAATCGGCGAATGCCGTCCGTTTTAGGCGTTAGGCGAACGATTTTAGATTTTGAACACATCGGTGTCTTTTTTGCTCCACTTTTTGGACAAGCAAAAAGTGGAAAAATAACCATTAAATAAGTTTTATTGATCTGCATATTTACAATATGAAAAACCTGAAAGTCGCGATAGTGGGCGCCAGCGGCGCAGTGGGACAGGAATTCCTGCGGATACTGGAGAAAAGGAATTTTCCCGTCGGGGAGCTTCTTCTTTTCGGCTCGGGCAGGAGCGCGGGCAGTGAATATGTTTTCCGCGGAAAGCCCGTAAAAGTACGCCTGCTTCAGCACAACGACGATTTCCAAGGGGTCGATATAGCTTTCCTTTCGGCGGGCGGCGGCACTTCCGTCGAATTCGAAAAAACGATAACGAAGCACGGCGCCATTATCATAGACAACTCCAGCGCTTTTCGTATGGATGTCGACGTACCCCTGGTTATACCCGAAGTTAACGGATCCGATGCCATGGACACCCCGCGCAATGTTATAGCCAATCCCAACTGCTCGACCATACAGATGGTCGTAGCGCTTAACGCCATAGAAAAGCTGTCGCATATAAGGCGCGTCATTGTATCGACATACCAGGCGGCAAGCGGGGGCGGAGCGGCAGCCATGGATGAACTTGAACAGCAATATGCCGATATCGTCGCTGGCAGGGAGCCGCATGTGGAAAAATTCGCGTACCAGCTCGCGTACAACCTTATACCGCAGATCGACGTATTCACGGAAAACGGATACACAAAGGAGGAGATGAAGATGGTGAACGAAACCCGGAAAATAATGCATTCCGATGTGGAGGTGAGCGCCACTTGCGTGAGGGTCCCCGTACTGAGGTCGCACTCTGAAAGTATATGGGTCGAGACCGAAAGGCCGGTTACCCCGGAAGAGGCCCGCGCCGCTTTCAATGCCGCGGAAGGAATAGTAGTCATAGACGACCCCTCGAAAAAAGAGTATCCGATGCCGCTTTTAGCAGCCGGCACCGACCCTGTATACGTCGGGCGCATCCGCCGCGATACATCCGACCCGAACGGGCTCACGTTCTGGTGCGTTGCCGATCAGATACTTAAAGGAGCGGCCCTCAACGCCGTCCAGATAGCCGAATACCTGATCGCGCATAAACGATTCGATTAAAATCAATGCGACGGGTCTGCAACTAATAAAATAAACAGGTGGCCGGACTGATCCTGACCTCCAAAAAAGAAATACAAATGACACTCGAACAACGGATACAGGAAGATATGAAGCAGGCGATGATTGCCAAGGAGGCCGTCAGGCTGGGTGCCCTGCGGGCGGTAAAAGCCGCCATAATGCTCGAAAAGACGTCCGGCACGGCCCACGAGGTGACCGACGCCGACGTGATAAAAATAATGCAGAAACAGGTTAAGCAGCGCCGCGAATCCGCCGAGCAGTACACCGCCGCAGGACGTCCCGAACTCGCAGAAGCCGAGCTCACAGAAGCCGAATTCATAGAGAAATACCTCCCGAAACAACTTTCACCCGCCGAGCTTGAAGCACGCCTTCGCGAAATAATCACCCGGGTGGGTGCCTCCGCCCCTTCCGACATGGGCAAAGTGATGGGTGTGGCAAGCAAACAGCTCGCAGGCATCGCCGACGGCCGCGTAATATCCGAAACCGTAAGAAAGTTATTGAGCGAAGGAGACAAACAGTAAACTCTATTATAGCATTTTATTCTTTCTTGTAAGAAAGAACCAAAGAACTTTTGGCGGAAACTGCGTTTCCTTAATTCTACAAGTTTAATTATATAGGGGCTGTGAAATTTATTTCAACAGCCCCTATATAATTAAACTTGTAAAGTATTCATGAGATACAAAGTATCTCCCCGAACTTTTCTGGTTCTCTTTTACAAAAGAGAACAGAATATTTATAAATAAAAGCTTTACTGTTTGTCTCCTTCGCTCATCACCTTATTCTGGCGGTTGATGCTTTCAAGGTGGATGGCTTCGAGCAGGGCACGCAGGAATTCAGGAGAAAGGTTGAGCGCCTCGGCCTGCGAAAGAGTTGAATGGGTTATTTCGCTCCAGCGTTTCTCCTGCAGTATAGTCACGTTATTTTCCTTCTTAATAATTCCTATCTGCTCCGAGATATTCATCCTGTGGCTGAGTAGCCCCAACAGTTCGGCGTCGAGGCGGTCTATCTCGGCGCGGCAACGCTGCAGGACGGCGGCGAAGGCGGGATTGTCGGTGCCACCCGCGCGCCATTTGATGCTATGCAGCACGGTAGCGAGGTCGTCCGGCGTGAATTGCTGCGCGGCATCGCTCAATGCGGCGGCAGGGTCAATATGGCTTTCTATCATCAATCCGTCATATCCGAGGTCGGCGGCTTTCTGCGAAATATCCGGTATAAGTTCCCTTTTACCCGCTATGTGCGAAGGATCGCAGAGCATGGTGAGCTGAGGACAGCGGCGGCGCATCTCGAGGGCTATATGCCACATCGGAGGATTGCGGTATGAGCCGTGCCCAGCCATCGAGAACCCCCTGTGTATGAGTCCTATTTTACTTTCATCCACTGCGGCGCCCAGCATTCTCTCCACAGCCCCTTCCCATAGGTCGACATCGGGGGTGACGGGGTTTTTTATCAGCACTGCCATTCCGGTTTCCCCGATAGCGCTTGCTATTCCATGTACCATAAAAGGGTTTACAGTGGTCCTTGCCCCTATCCACACGAAACCCGCACCGTGCTCGACGGCCTTGCGGACATGCTCTGCAGAGGCTACTTCGATGCCGAAGGGTAGTCCGGTTTCCCTGCTCGCTTCCTTCAACCACTCCAGAGCCACATCACCGGCGCCCTGGAAAGAAGACGGGTTCGTTCTGGGCTTCCACACCCCTGCCCTGAAAGCATGCACTATACCGGTAGAGGCAAGTGCACGGCAGGTGGCGAGGGTCTGCTCCCTGCTCTCAGCCCCGCACGGGCCTGCTATGATAAAAGGATGTACGGATTTGAAGTTCATAATCTGATGGAAAATGTTCGGGAGAAGGCCGCCCAGTTACTTGAAATTCGCTTCAGCCGTCACCTTGTATTCGACTATCATTTTTACGGGTTCTGCCGGAACGGGCTCCGAATATGGGATATGTATACCGCCTTTGCCCGGTTTAAAACCGGATAGCCCGCCGGCGAAATGGACTATGGCCTGCGGGCCAGGGGGGGAAACCCATGTGGTTTTTGAATCCCGCGAACGTGGGTGCCGTAGCTGCCCTTAAATGTCGTCGCAGCGGAAATCGTAACCGAGGCGTTTACCCGTTTGCAACTTCGAATTCTCGTTGCGCGTATTGAACTGCTCGACCGAAACCTTTTTCCCCGCGTCGAAGGGCGGAACGAGCAGGTCGAATTTAAGTGTATAGTTCAGCGCAGTTTGAATCACGTGTAAAAGGGATTCCCTGTCTATCTTTCTCGAGCCGAAGCGGTCGCTGCGGAGCGAATTCTGCCTTTTGCCCTCGACGAAATAATTCATTTCATGGTTCACAAAGATGCGACCCACCATATATCCCTCGTCCTCGGCCCTGTTGTATTTGAAGGAGTCCGAAAGGAAGTTATAGATGCTTATCACGCCGCAATAGGCGTTGTTCTTATCCTGCACGTAAGGGTTTTTCCATATCGGGTTGTCGGTGCTGAACTGGAAAACGTTGGTGTGCATGGCGAAAATGAGGATATCGTCCGCAAGCTGGATTTGCGCCTCGAATTTACCACGGTCGCGGTACTCTATGCGGATTCGCTTGTCGATTTTCTCGTCGAGCTCCTCGTCTATCTCGGTTGCGAGCTCGTGCAATGTGTCTTTAATCTCGTTGAATATCTGTGAGGTATTGTCGAGTACCTTCTGTTTCAACGAAGCTTTATGGGTGAGCGTGTCAAGGATTTTTTTCCTAAGCTCGGATTCTGATTCCATATTTTGATTAAAAATGTTGATTCATCTATGAATTACTCGGGGCTTTCTCAATAAACACCGTCTCCCCGGCCGAAAGCACCGCACCGTCATTCTTGCCGTTGAAACGAAGAAGTCTTTTAGAGGGAATGCCGATATTCTTCGCAATGGATTCGTATGTCTCGCCCTCGCGTGCGACTACATACCGTATACCGTCGCGCAGGAAAATATCATGCCCCCCTATTTTGAAGACAGATACGGTAAAGTCATCAACATCCACCACCTCAGCGGAAGTCACTGCGGAAAGTTCGAGGAACGTCACCGGGTTTATACCAGCGAGATATACGGGATACTCGCCTTCATCGAGAAGGTAAAGTTCATAGTCGTCGATTATCTTTATAAGCTTCTCGGGATACCGGGCGTCGGTCGCGTAACCTGCCTTCTTAAGCCCGTAGGCCCAGCCCTTGTAATCGGTCGGTTCGAGCTCGAAAAGGGATGAATACCATTTCCGCTCGCGCAGGAATTTGGAGTGGTCGGTATATGAATCCTCTATCGTATCGTATTTCCTGAAACATTCGTTCTTTTCGTCGTCGTCGTGATGGGCCACATCGCCGGTCCAGTCGCTCTTGCACTTGATGCCGAAATGGTTATTCGACTTACGGGCCAGTTCACTGTTGCCGTTGCCGGACTCCAGCATGCCCTGCGCCATCTTGATGCTGGCCGGAATGCCGTAAAGCCTCTGGTGCTGGATAGCGAGCGGGGCGTAGGTAGCTATATACTCCTGGCACGATATCTCCCTGACCTGGGCAGGGGACACGGCCGTCGAAAATGAAACGGCGATAATAAAAACGGTAAATACTGTAAAAAAACTTTTCATCAGGTTGTGTATATTGTATTACAAAAATCCATTTTGCAAAGATAACAAAAGCAGAATGGATAAATAAAGCTTGCCTGAATTTGCCAGAGGCGCATCCTGTCTAAGCGGCGTCTTTTGCTGCAAAGATAGTAAAAAATGGAGTATCAAAATCTATGCTAAATCAGGAGGATCGCGGAATATCCGCGGATGATAAAATATTTGTGAAAAAGATTATTTTTATAATTTTGTATATGTACCCTGCTAAATTGTGGGAATTTTCACTGCCCTGTGCACAATCCCGCCGGCTTTTTGTGCGTTTAATGGTATGGCCGCCTTCTAAGGCGGAATGCTGAATTTAAAGAAACCTTGATTTTGAATACCATAGAAGAAAAGAGGATTAAACACCTGCTCATAATGCGTACATCCGCAATGAGCGATGTGGCCATGCTAGCGCCGGTAGTGCATGCACTGAAGCAGGCACACCCTTCGATGCGCATAACGCTGTTTACGCAGCCGGCGTTCAGGGCGTTTTTTTCCGGCACCGAGGGAATAGGGTTTGTCGATTACATTCCAAAAGATCATAAAGCGTCCGAAAGGTTGAGGCGGCTCGTCTGCGACATAATGGAGCTGGGCATAGACGCCGTTGCCGACCTTCAGGATTCCGACGTAACGACGACCATCCGCAAGGTACTCGGCAGGTGCGGTGTACCGGTTGCCGTGATGGGGAAAAATACACATGCCTGCAAGGAACTTACCCGCCGTACGCGCAAGCGGTTGACGCCGCAGGTTCCTATATCGGAAAATTACCGCCGCACTATCGCCGAAACAGGAATAAGGTTCGAACTCCCAGATCGCATGGAGAGGAGCGTTCGGCCCGTCCCCGCGGAAGTGATAACCAGGGCGGGAGTCAAGCACGGGAAATGGATAGGGGTGGCCCCATTTGCCAGGCACAAAGGGAAAATATATCCTATCCCGTTGTCGGATAAACTCATAGAAATGCTTTCTAAACGCTACGAGCACGTTTTCATATTGGGTAAAGGGGAGCATGAAAAAAGTTTTGCCGAGGGCATGGAGATGAGACACAAGGGAGTCCTGTCGATGGTGGGACGGCTAGACATATCCCTCGAAATAGACCTCATAGCCAACCTCGACGCTATAGTTACAGTGGATTCGGTCGTGATGCACATGGCGTCGCTCGCCGGGACACCCGCCGTTTCGGTATGGGGCTCAACGCATCCTTATGCCGGCTTTTACGGTTTCGGACAGGATCCGGCCAACACGGTGCAGCTCGATATGCCGTGCAGGCCCTGCTCGATAGACGGGGAGAAGAGATGCATTTTCGGTCATTACCACTGCCTTACCAATATCCCCCCGGAAATGATTGCCGCCGCTATCGACCGTGTAACCGGGGAACAGGGAGGGGGCGAGGATTTCCACATTCCTGAAATAAAAGGGAAAAAGAAGAAAAAAAGAGGGATTATCAACAGTCATACAAACGGTTAACCTACGAGGCCTGCTCCTGCAGGCTTTTTTATTATATTCCAAAGGATAAGCGGGGGGAAAGCTTGCAGCATAATCCACCTTCAAGGCAAGACATGAAACGGCGGCGAAGCGGATTTTTGATTTCCGGGAAGAATCTCATATTAATATTACCCCGACCCGCTTGCCCGTACCAAAATAAAACTTAACTTTGACAAGTTTTGTGCCCACGAAAAAAGATTAAACTATAACCAAATAATAATAAACTCGTTATGAATATACCTGCAAATCTCAAGTACTCCAAAGACCACGAGTGGGTGGCGATGATGGACGACACTACCGCTTTGATAGGCATTACCGACTTTGCCCAGGGGCAGCTCGGCGATATCGTTTTCGTAGATGTGCCGACAGTAGGCGAAACGCTTGACAACGATGAGGTTTTCGGCTCGATAGAGGCCGTTAAGACCGTTTCCGACGCTTTTATGCCGGTAAGCGGCGAGGTGCTCGAATTCAACGAGAACCTCGAAAATGATCCCGCCCTTATAAATAAAGATCCTTACGGGGAAGGCTGGATCATTAAGGTTAAGGTGAGCGATCCGTCGCAGTTGGAAGACCTCATGGGGCATGAAGAATACATGGCCCTCGTAAAATAATTATAAGGAAATATTACGGGCAACCGGGGTATTTTCGCGAGTCGCCCGGCCCAGGTCGGGGAAAATGCGAAAATACCCCGGTTGCCCCATTTACATCAGGTTCGAATACGCCGGAAATATCGCTGTGACGGCGGGCGGCGCGGGCTGGGTTTAAAATTCCCCGGAAGGATTTCAGGCATGTCCCGGGATGTTGGAACGGCTTTTGCAGTCTTTCGGTTAAAAGGTTAGTTATACTTAAACACATAATATTATGTCAAAAGTAACGGTTGTAGGTGCGGGCAACGTAGGCGCTACCTGTGCCAACGTAATGGCCACCAACCAGGTGGCGTCTGAAATTGTCTTAATAGACGTGAAGGAAGGACTTGCCGAGGGCAAGGCCCTGGATATTTACCAGACCGAGACCCTCGTGGGTTTCAATACCAAGCTGACCGGTGTTACGGGGGATTACTCCAAAACCGCCGGCTCGGACGTGGTAGTCATCACCTCCGGTGTTCCCCGTAAGCCGGGAATGAGCCGCGAGGAACTCATAGGAGTCAACGCAGGCATCGTCAAAGACGTTGTGGAGAAAATATTGAAGCACTCTCCCGACGCGGTTCTCGTTATAGTCAGCAATCCGATGGATACGATGACATATCTTGCGTGTATGATAAGCGGCATACCTTACAACCGTGTGATCGGTATGGGTGGTTCGCTCGACAGCGCAAGGTTCAAAAGCTATCTCGCAATGGCGCTCGATGCCAACGTGAACGATATCAACGGGATGGTCATCGGCGGCCACGGCGACACCACCATGATACCGCTTGTCAGCAAGGCTTCCTGCAAAGGCGTCCCTATCAGCGATTTCCTGAGCAAAGAAAAACTGGACGAAGTGATATCAAATACCATGGTCGGAGGGGCTACACTTACTAAACTCCTCGGAACCTCGGCCTGGTATGCGCCCGGCGCGGCTGTGTCGGAAGTCGTGGAAAGCGTACTGAACGACCAGGAGAAACTCATTCCGTCGTGCGTAATGCTTAACGGCGAATACGGACAGAAAGATATCTGCATCGGGGTGCCGGCGGTCATCGGCCGCGGGGGAGCGAAAAAAGTTATAGAAATAGAGCTTACGCCCGCCGAAAAGGAGGCTTTCGCAAAAAGCGCGGATACGGTCAGGGCGACCAATAAAGTGCTGGAGGAGTTAGGGGTGCTTTAATTTGAGGCATCTTCCGTTCTTATACTCTCCGGATATAAAAAGCAATAGCTAAACACAACAAAAGCCGCCTTTCTGAGGGCGGCTTTTATTATATATAACCGGTTGGCATAAATATTTTATGCGTAACCCTTAACTTATAACAGCCATCCCAGTCCTATCTTAAATTTTTCCCGTGTATGCCCGCGGCACCCAATATGAAAATAGCGGGGCGTTTGTTGATATCGGGTCGTGGCGACGAACGCCAGGCGTACACAGGCAAGGTCTTTATAAACTCCTGGGGGCCGGTAATATCGGCGGCAACAGTCACCATAGTTTCCGGACGGCATCCGGAAAGTATGTCTTCGAAGAGTTTAGCGTTACGATAAGGGGCTTCTATGAAAATCTGGGACTGGTTCTCCGACGCTGCCCTTTGTTCGAGCCTCCGCAAAGCCCTTATGCGCTCCGGCGGTTTTACGGGGAGGTAGCCGTTGAATGCGAAAGACTGCCCGTTCTGGCCCGATGCCATGAGAGCCAGTAAAATCGAAGAAGGGCCGACGAGGGGAACTACATTAATCCCTTTTGCATGGCAGGCCGCGACTATCTCCGCTCCCGGATCGGCAACCCCAGGAACCCCGGCCTCGGAAATAAACCCGGCACTGCGTCCTTCCAGCATTGGTTCTATCAAATATGCTATATCTTCCGGGAGCGTATGCTCGTTGCATTCCCTCAACTCCAGCGAATCGATAGGCTTTCCTATACCCGCCGAGCTCAGGAAACGCCTTGCGCTCCGCAGGTTCTCCACGATGAAATAATCCAGCGAACGTATGATACCTCCGTTCGAAGCGGGCAGCACCCCGTAAGGATCGCCTTCCGCTATCGGGCACGGCACAAGGTATAACTTCCCTAATTCCAATATATTACTCTTTAATAAATATGCGTTTGACACGGTCGGAAACCGACGTCATTATTTCGTAAGGTATCGTATCCAACACACGCGCCATTTCAGCTATGCCGTAGCGGCCCGATTCGCCGAATACCATTACCTGGCTCCCTTCCGAAGCATCCACTCCGGTTATGTCCACCACGCAACTGTCCATCGAGACACGTCCGACGGTGGGACAAGGTTTGCCCGATATCTGCACCGACCAACGGCCCCCGCCCAACCTGCGGTCGAATCCGTCCGCGTAACCAACGGGGAGTGTAGCCAGCCTGGTTCTTTTCATAATCCGGGCGGCGCGTCCGTAACCCACCGTCTGCCCCGGCTCGAGCTCCTTGACCTGTACTATCCGGGTCTTGAGCTCGCTTACGCTCCTCAACCCCTCTTTGCCGGCGCTTATGCCGTACAGCCCTATCCCCAGCCTCACCATATCGTAAACCGCATTCGGAAAACGCTCCGCGCCCGCGCTGTTGGCAATATGCCTAAGAGGCATATACCCCAGAGCACCGGCTATCACCGAGCTCATCTTATCGAACAGCGCAATCTGTGAAAGTGTAAAATCATCCTCCTGCGGGACATCCGCTGCGGCAAGGTGCGAGAATACCGACCTGACTTTTATATATTGGTTCGCAGTGCCCAGGAAACTTATCAGCCCGGGAATATCCTTCTCCTCGAACCCGAGGCGGTGCATTCCGCTGTCTATCTTTATATGTACGGGATAATTCCCTTCGCCGTTTTCACGCAAGGCGGCAATAAATGCCTCCAGAGAACCCATGCTGTAAATCTCAGGCTCGAGGCGGTTGGCCGCCATAAGGCTGAAACTATCGGAATCCGCATTAAGCACCACTATAGGCATCGTTATCCCCTGTTCGCGCAGGCGCACCCCTTCGTCGGCAAACGCTACCGCAAGGTAATCGACGCCCTGCCCCTGGAGCATATTAGCCACTTCGAACGTGCCGTTGCCGTAACCTGAAGCTTTCACCATAGCCATGATTTTGGTCGTAGCGGGCAGTGCCGAACGGAAACGATCCAGGTTATGTATCATCGCATCGAGATCTATTTCAAGTACGGTAGTGTGTGTTCTGCGCTCGAGATGGTGCACTATTTTGTCGAACCCCAACAACGGGTTCCCCTTGACCAACACGGCGTATCCGGCAATATCTTCCTGCCTGAAATTCTTAATAAATTCTACGACGGTGCGGTAAAAACGCCCCCCGGGCCCAAACGCACCTGAATTTGCGCATATCTTTTCCCCAATCCCTATAAAGTTGTCCGCCCCCGAAGCCCTGAAC
>CAKUKW010000017.1 GCA_934663885.1 uncultured Tidjanibacter sp. | reverse complement strand
AATAATGTCCTGCGCGAGGAAAGCCGCGCCTCCCGAGTTCGACTACGAAGGTTTTAACCGTGCCCTTACTCATGTCTACGACACCTTCGGCTCTTTCGGCGGTGCGACTCGGGCCTACGACTTCAGCGATCCCGCGGATTGGGACGCATATATGGAAGAGCTGGAAATGCTTATTTCGTGGCTGCAGGACATTGCTGAAGAGTACGGAATAGCTGAGACAGTAGAAAACTCACCTTATTATAAGAATACAGGAATGTTTGCCGCACTCGAGGCGGACGGATTCAGCGAATCCGTCCGCCTGGAATTTATCGACGCCAACGCTACTCCCGAGTTTAAACGGCTTTATGCGCAGGTGATGAATGATATATCGGAATTTGGCATCGACTACGTGATTGAAAACAGCGACCTGCTGCCGAATGAAAAGCTCGCGTTCGCGACCTGCCTCGCAATGTATAATGATCCTGAGAATATAAGTACTAGAAGTTCCGGAGATTGTGAAAATAAATACATCAGAGCCATGAATAAATGTAGAGATAAAGCTGCAGGTAGAGTTTTATTATGCATGCTGGGAGGGTGTATACCAGGGGGTCAAAGCATATCCTTTGGGGCGCTTATAGGAGTTTTAATGGCAGAATCAGATTGTTATGACAATGCAAGAGCCGAATTCAAAAATTGTAAAGCCAATGAGGTTAGTCCTCCAAATCTATAGAAGACATGAAACATAAATTTACCACAATAAATTCGTCAAAAATTTCTTCCGATAAATATACCCGCATGTATAATATTCTTGGATGGGTATTTGCAGGCTGTATGCTCTTGATTCTACTCCTGAGGTTTATCCTAGGCAGCACATTTTCATTGCAGGGCCGTGTCATACTTTATTGCGCTCTCACGTTGGTCCTGCTCATTCTTTTTATAGCGCGGATGATAACGGACAAGGTAATCGATTGGTCTACTGTCTTACTTATAGCAATCATGCTGGCATTGACATTAATTGACGTTAGCGACGCCGGAGGTTGGAGCGCAGTATTTTCACCCGCTGCATTTTAACAAACGTTTGATAAACGAAGTTGCACCAAACTAAAAACCTCATATAGATATGAAACATATATATACAACTTTTGAATCTTCCAAATCAGATCATGGAAAATATGATAAAGTATACCGATTTATCGGATGGCTCTTTTTAATAATTGTGGTTATAGGGGTCGTATTAAGATACGTTTTCAGTCAAACCCTTTCTACAAGGACTAATATTATTACATATTCCGTTATGATGTTGGTGTGTCTTGGGTTATTCATTATAAGAATGATAAAAGAAAAAGTGGTGGACTGGTCCCAGATAGTTGTTATAGTGCTGTTGTCAGGACTTCTGTTGATAGATATTAACGATGCCGGAGGTTGGAGCGCAGTATTTTCACCCGCTGCATTTTAACAAATGTTTGATAAACGAAGTGGCACCAAATTAAAATTACCGGTATGAAACATATATTTACGAATTTTAAATCTCCTAAATCCGATCACGGTAAATATGATAAATTATATAAATTTATCGGATTGTTTTTTTTATAGTTGTCATGACAGGCATCGTCCTAAAATATGTTTTCAATCAAACTCTTTCGGTGCACGTCAATATCATAACGTATTCTGTGATTATGCTACTGTGTTTGATACTATTCATAATAAGAATGATAAAAGAGAAAGTCGTAGACTGGTCCCAGATAATTCTTATTGTTCTGTTATGCGGGCTACTGCTGATCGACATCCGATACGCCGGCGGTTGGAGTGCGGTATTCCCGGCGGGAGTGTTTTAACCCTGTAGAATAATCTCAGGCAACATTAACCGGTAAACCACAGGGGCAGCATTGTGCGCCGTCCCTCCGGTTCTTTATTTTCCGTCCCTCGGTTCCTGTATCCCTGTAATCAGATCTGCAACCGGGGCGGCAGTGCCTCGCCCATATCAATTAAACGATGGGAACGCCAGTAAATTGTTAGGTTTATATCGATTTAAAGACTGCGATATCTGTGTTAAATATTTTCATAATCGCCTGATTTTTGGGAATAATTCAGGTCAAATATCATTTTTGCACATTATTTGCATTGAATCTTATGCCGCAATGGCCGGTACGGCTTAAAAACGGTTTGGGGCCATTTCCCCACCCATATCGATGGGCGGAAATGCGAACAAGGAAGTTCAACACACATTTTAAATAATAACTGAATTATGAAAAGAATTGTATTAATTATGGCCGGAGTGCTTATGATAAGCTCCGCGGCTTTCGCCCAGAGCGGGCAAAACAAACGTCCGGAACGCCGCAACGAAACGGTAACAGTATCCGAAAAGGAAGTGAAACGCGCCGAGCGGCGCGCCGAACGCCAGATGGAAAAAGCGGGAATGCACCACAAGGACCACCACATGCGTTCGCACCGCACAGGCGACCTGGTAGTTGTGCCCGGCGGCTATATGGGTATGTACGACGGCATGGAAGTGGTTAAGGTAATTTCTTCCGAATCGGCAAGGATCGGCGAAACAATCAACGTCGAATTCTACATTAACTACGACCGCCTCCTTATCGAGCGCAACGAGGAATACGTTATCACTCCTTACCTCGTGAACGGCGATAACTCGCTCCGTATGCGTCCCGTGGTTTTCGTGGGCGATAAATGCTATAGCAAGCTGGATCGAAGGCACGAACAGTACGGCGAATCGGCAGGCGAAATGGTTCCTTACGAAACTGTCGTTATGACCCGCCAGGACCTTCGCGAAAAGAGGCGCGAGCTTCGCAAGAATCCGCTCGGAACCGGGCTCCTCACTTCCAACGCTGTCAGGTACGTGGCTTCGTTCCCGTTCCAGCCCTGGATGCACGGTGCGGAGATCATTCTCCAGCGTGAACTCGGCGGATGCAACAACCGTGATATCGCTTTCGCAGGCGATTTCGGAACCCTTTACAATCCGCTTCCTCCCCAGGTAGTGTTCATCGAGCCCGAAATTGAAACCGTGAAAGCACGTTCGGACAAAATGACCGCCCGCGTCATCTTCAAGGTAAACCGCACCGACCTCGACCTCAACCTTTCCGACAACGCAATGGAAATGAAACGGCTGTATGACTTCACCGACAACGTTGTGAATAACGAGGATGTAAAAATTACCGGCATCAAAATGACGGGATACGCTTCTCCCGAGGGGCGTTACGCACATAACAACGACCTTTCAAAAGGCCGCGTAAATACCCTTAGCGGCATGATCCAGAACAGGTATAACTTTGATGCGAAGACAATTCAGACTTCCAATGTTGCCGAAGATTGGGACAGCGTAAGCCGCTGGGTAGCTAAATCCGACCTTATGCATAAAGCGCAGGTTCTGGACATCA
This sequence comes from uncultured Tidjanibacter sp., assembly GCA_934663885.1. Classification (GTDB taxonomy): domain Bacteria; phylum Bacteroidota; class Bacteroidia; order Bacteroidales; family Rikenellaceae; genus Tidjanibacter. Next base: position 15,196 of record CAKUKW010000017.1, on the reverse strand, counting down.
TTTCAACCACTACCGATCCCGATGCACGCGACGCGAAGATCCGCGCGCTAGACAAAGGCGTAACCTACAACACGTTGCTGAAAGACCATTATCCGCAGCTCAGGCGCACCGAGTACAGCATACAATACACTGTAGAGCCGTTCACAGTTGAAAAAGGCAGGGAGGTGATCAAGACGAACCCGCAGCACCTCAGCCTTTACGAATTTTACCAGATAGCGGAAAGCTACCCGATGAATTCGGCAGAATACAGGAACGCATACCAGACCGCCATCCGTTTCTACCCGAACGATAACGTAGCCAACAACAACATGGCGGCTATGGCCCTTCGCGAAGGAGACGTTGAGATGGCGCGTATGTACCTCAAAAAAGTGGAAGGCTACGACAAGGCACTAAATAATATGGGTGTTCTCGCAGTAATGGACGGCGACATGGAGCTTGCGGAGAAATATTTCCGCCAGGCATCGCGCAACGGTGTCAAGGAAGCGAAACAGAACCTCGAAAACCTTTCGACTTTCGGCTTCGAATAAACCAGTTCAGATGAGTCTCCCTTCTGGGACGGCAAAATAGAAGAAACCCCGGCGAAATTAATTCGCCGGGGTTTCTTCTATTTTGTATAGCCGGGAAGAGCGTTATCCTTTTTCTTTTATCCTGCGAAACCGGAGTTTGATTACTCCCCAGAAGGCTTCGCCGAAAATGCCGCTGCTCATTTTTGAAGTCCCGAGCACCCGTTCGGTAAAAACTATCGAAACCTCTTTGAGTTTAAAGCCGAGTTTCCATGCGGTATATTTCATCTCGATCTGGAAACCGTACCCTTTCATTTTCACATTGTCCAGCGCCATTTTCTCCAATACCTCCCGCGAGTAACACACGAAGCCCGCCGTGGCGTCCCGGACAGGCATGCGGGTCACTATACGTACGTACATCGAGGCGAAATACGACATCAGCAACCGCAACATCGGCCAGTTGACCACATTCACACCCTGGATATAGCGCGATCCTATCACCACATCCGCGCCCTTGCGCGCCTGCGAATAAAGTCTCAGCAAATCTTCGGGATTATGCGAGAAATCTGCGTCCATCTCGAAAATATAATTGTAACCATGTTCCAGTCCCCACCTAAAACCCGCCAGGTATGCCGTCCCAAGCCCTAATTTACCTTGTCTTTCTATAAGAAAAAGCTCTTCCGGAAACTCCTCCTGCCGTCCCCTCACGATATCTGCCGTACCGTCGGGCGAACCGTCGTCAATGACGAGCAAATGAAAATCTTCCGGAAGTGAAAAGATTCTGGTGATCATGGCGGAGATGTTCTCCTTTTCGTTGTAAGTAGGTATTATGACCAGTTTTCGCATTTCGGCGGGTATTATAAATACAAATATAGTTAAAGGTTAGAGGTAAATGAAAGTTTACTTCCAGTTTGCCCGAACCGCCTCCTATATTCTACAAATATAGTGAAAGCCGAGCGCAGAGCGAAGGCAAGTTTTCTTGCGGGAGCTATGCCAAGGCGCCTCCTATATTCTACAAATATAGCAAAAAACCGTAATTCCCATTACCTGCTGAAAACCGTGCAGGAAAGGCCGTCGGTTCTATATGGAAAATATATGTTACTTTTGCCGTATAAACTGCTTTTTATGTCCAGAACGATAACCCTTACGCTTTCTCCGAAGCAGGCAGCCGACAAATCGGTATATATACCCGTGGCCGCCCGCAGGGCCGGCGTAAAGGAAGGTGAAATAGCCCTTGCAAGGATCGTCAAACGTTCGATAGACGCACGTGGCGGAGGGGTGAAAGTAAACCTTACCCTCGAGTTGTTTGTCGATAAAGAGCCTTTGCCCGGAGCCATACATTTCGAATACCCCGATGTAAGCAATGCGGAAGAAGTAGTGATAGTGGGGGCGGGTCCTGCCGGACTTTTCGCGGCCCTGAGGCTCATAGAGCTGGGTTACAGGCCGCTGATAACAGAGCGCGGTAAAGAGGTTTCCGCTCGCAGGCGGGACGTTGCCGCACTGAGCCGCAACGAGCCGCTCGACCCGGACTCCAACTACGCTTTCGGCGAAGGCGGGGCGGGTACGTTTTCGGACGGCAAACTCTTTACGAGGAGCAAAAAAAGGGGCGATTACAACCGCGCACTGGAAGTACTCGTTTTCCACGGCGCCGATCCTGAGATACTTTACGACGCCCATCCCCATATAGGTACGGACAGGCTTCCCGGCATTATGAGTGCGATGAGGGAAACGATAATCCGCAGTGGGGGCAAATTTTTCTTCAATTCGAGGGTTACGGATTTTCTTATAAAAGGCGGGCATATCAAGGGAGTTTCCGTGGGAAACGAAAGGATCGAGGGTAAAGCCGTCATCCTTGCCACGGGTCATTCGGCCGGCGACATTTACGAGGCGCTCCATTCGCGCGGCGTACTGCTCGAGGCAAAGCCTTTTGCAATGGGAGTAAGGGTAGAGCATCCCCAGGAAATGATAGACGGCATTCAGTATCACGGCGCAGGCCGCGAATACCTTCCCGCCGCAACATACTCGCTGGTGGCGCAGGCTGCCGGACGGGGTGTATATTCGTTCTGTATGTGCCCGGGCGGCATTATCGTTCCCGCCCTTACCGACTCTTCGGAGAGCGTGGTCAACGGTATGTCGTCCTCCCTGCGCAATTCCCGCTGGGCAAACTCCGGGATAGTCACAGAGGTGAGGCTTTTCGATTTCAGATCCCTCCAGCCCGAATTCGGGCCACTGGCAGGACTGGAATTAAGGAAACGTTTCGAGAGGCTGGCGCGCTCGAACGGAGGTCAGGGTCAAAGGGCGCCGGCGCAGAGGCTTACGGACTTTATGAAAGGCAGGGATTCCGAATCACTTCCTGTATCGTCCTTCGCTCCGGGGCTCGTTCCCTCAAGGCTGGATCAATGGCTGCCGGATTTCATTAATGTCGCTCTTCATGAGGGATTCCGCGTATTTGACCGCCGGATGAAGGGTTTCGTAACACCCGAAGCCCTTATAGCTGGCGTCGAATCGCGTACTTCATCGCCGGTAAGGATACCGCGCGATCAGGAAACCCTTATGCACCCTGTCGTTTCGGGATTGTACCCCTGCGGGGAAGGAGCGGGTTATGCCGGAGGGATAATATCGGCCGCACTCGACGGAGAACGGGTGGCCGAGGCGCTCGCCAACAATAAATAAAAGGGATGGAACTCGTAGAAAAATATTTCGGGACGGAACTTACACAGATACAAAGGGAACAATTCTCGTCCCTGGAAAGGTCTTATGCGGAGTGGAACGCAAAAATAAATGTCATTTCCCGCAAGGACTTCGACAGCCTATACCTGAAGCATATACTGCATTCACTTGCCATAGCGCGGGTTTGCCGTTTCGACGACGGGGCAAGGGTATGCGACGTAGGCAGTGGCGGCGGTTTTCCTGCGGTACCGCTGGCAATCATGTTCCCCGGGGCGAATTTCACGGCCGTGGACTCCATAAGGAAGAAAACGGAAGTGATAAAAGGAGTGGCGGATGCCGCCGGGCTGGCGAACCTTACTGTCGTCAACGGCCGGGCCGAAGAGCTCCCTGCCCGTTTCGATTACGTGGTAAGCAGGGCCGTGACCGACATGAAGAACCTCATGCAATGGATGTGGGGAAAGATAGAGAAAGGGCAGAAAGGGACGCTACCGAACGGTATGATATGCCTCAAGGGCGGATACCTGGCGGAAGAGCTCGCACTTGCCGGCCGCAAATTCACGATATTCTCCATCCCCGACTATTTCAGCGAGGAATTCTTCGAGACGAAAAAGATCGTTTACCTGCCGAAATAACCGTTTTCACCATGCTCTACCCGTTTATTATCTAAAGGCCTTGTCAATATAATCAGCGGCACCGGTTATCCTGCCTCTGTAAACGATTATGCCTTCCGGGTTTAGCACCAATACTAATGGAGATTAACAGAAATAGAATCTTCATAATCAGTATCGTAAAAGGGTTTGTTACAAATATATATATTATAATCCCCGAATCACTAATTATTTTTCGCTACATCTTTTTTGTATTTTTGATGCTGAAGTAGTCCCTGTCATGCAACAACATTCTTTATTTGTTTGTTTGAGTTAAAGCTGGGAAACGATTATTAGAAGGAATGCAAAACATTCAAAAATGTTTTTTAGGGGAATTTTTTTTGGAAAAGACAAAATTGTTTTACCTTTGCACTCCGCAAGTTGACTGAGAGTCTGTTTAAAAATATTGCCGCAGTTAATTTATTAGGTGTATTTTTAAAATGGTTTTTACCTGGAAGATGAGGAGGGGGTTCCCCTGCGACGAGTATTTCAGGTAAAAAGCAATGAAAAGACTCTTAAAGAAAAAGAGGAATATTTTTTAATAGACTCTAAAAAATAATTCAAAAAATATACCGACCATGAAAATGACTTTCCAGCCCTCGCGCAGAAAGAGGATAAACAAACACGGTTTCCGCCAGAGAATGGCTACCGCCAACGGCCGCAAGGTGCTGGCAGCCCGCCGCGCAAAAGGACGCAAGAAACTTACCGTTTCGGACGAAACCACGATTAAAGGTTAATTCCCTTTAAGGAATGATGATTTATAACAGCCGCTGTCACAGCGGCTGTTTCGTTTGTAAAGTAGACAGAGGGCAACAAGGAAAGGCATACCCTGCGGTGCGGGCCCCGGGTAATTAATTGCAGTCCCTCGGGAAAATAGTTAATTTTATATCTTTGTACTTATCCAATTCGTACTATGAAAACAATCGACACCGGAAAAAGCCGCATAATAATAGTCCCGGTTCCCTGGCAGAAGCAGGATGACTACCTGGTGCCGGAGGACAGGGAATATCTCGCGACACTGCGTTTCCCGCGGCGTAGGGAAGAGGGTGAAGCATGGCGGGCGGCGGTAAGGATGGAGGCCGGCAAGGATGTAACGATATCGTATAACCAAGTTGGGGCACCCGTGATCTCGGATGGCAGGTGGACGCATATAGGAGTCTCCCACGCCGGAGGTTTCGCAGCCATAATATTTTCCAACTCGCGGTGCGCTATAGATATGGAAAGCCCCGCAAGGGACTTCAGCCGCGCTTCCACACGGTTCATTTCGCCTGCGGAGCGGGAGATACCCGGATCGGACGATCCGCTCTTCAGCGCCGCCCTATGGTGCGCCAAAGAAACCCTGTATAAGTTTTCGGGCCGTGAGGAGCTGGATTTACTGGAAGATATTACCGTCTCAGGCGTGGATTTCGCCGAAGGGGAGGTCGGGGGTGCGATACGGCTACCCCACGGACAATGGGAAAACCACAGTATGGGGCTGTTTTTCCACGAAAGCCTGCTGGTGGTCTTCAAGGATTGATCGAGTTCATGACGACGGCCAAACCCACGCAACCAATAAAAAAGGCGGCTTTGCGGCCGCCTTATACTTTCTCTGAACCGGTTTTTCAATCCCCTACGAACGGCACCAGCCTGGCCGATAGGTCGGGCATGGGCATATCCCTGTCGAGCGGATACATCGGGCGCATGATGCGTTTGTAATCCAGCTTTTGTAGATCCTGGTCGACGCCACCGGGCGTAAAGGCCATAATCCAATCGGCCTGCATCTCGTAAAGCTCCGGAACGAGGTATCCTATTTTTACCATTACTATATCGGTATTGCGAGGGTCGAGCCCGTGCTTCGTGAATTCGCTCTCGTAATGGAATCCCTTGCGCTTTTCGGTCACGATCACGTATACGCTCCCGACCTTTACAACCACTTCGGTATTATCGGGATTTTCGTGAATGGAAGTCACCGTGCCCGTAAGTTTCAAGGGGCCCTCATAACGGTAATCCACTTCGGCTCCCGCTTTGCCAGAAACTTTCTTACCTACCCCGGCCTTTACTGCCTTTTTGACAAATTCCGGACCGGGTATCGAAGCGTAAATGAACGACGGGCCGTCTTCGGTTTTGAATTCGGGCCGTTCAAGCACCCTTGCCAATGTCCACGTAACGTCTCCGGCTCCTCCGGCGGTCGGGTTATCTCCCATATCGCTGATAAAAAAAGGCTTTTTTGAGCTTACTACAGCCTTATCCAGGCAGTATTCGAGAGAGCCTACCGGGGCCACAAATTCGAATTTATGTCTCACGCTCCAGAAGTGGTGCGCGAGGTACTCCGCCGTGCGCACTACCATATCCCTGTCGTCGCCGGTCACCATTACCACCCCGTGGTTGCGGGGTTCGTCGGCCCAGGCGTAACCGATCCAGATTCCGGCGTCAATAATCCCTTCCTGGGCAGTTGCCGGAGCCACTGCCGCGTAAAGCGATTTGGCAGGCTCTACGCGTGTACTGGTTTGCTCACCGGGAAGGAGTATCGGTACAGGTATCCAAGCCTTATACCCAGGTCTGCCCTTGCCGCTCTCCAGCCTTTCGACCAGGTTAACGATTGCGCGCTCCCTCGACTCCATGGAATCTTCATGCGGGGCCATGCGGTAGGTGGTCATCAGGTCGGTATTCTCGGCCAGCGTCCACGACACATTGCCGTGGAGATCCATGCATGTAGATATGATCGTACCGTTGCCGACAACCTCGCGTACCCGAAGGATAAAATCGCCTTCAGGATCGTCAAGCCCGACGACGCTCATCGCCCCGTGTATATCCAGGAACAGTGCATCGTAAGGCAGGTTCGACCGCAGATGATCGAGAATTTGCCGGGTCAACGACTCATAAGCTTCCTGGGTTACCGCCCCGCCGGGGGTCGCATTCGCCCTCATCGCCGGAAGCCAGACTGCTTTTTCCCTCAAAGGGGTTCCCTCCGCAAGGAAAGGATAAGAATTCAAAAGTGCCTGTCCATTCCTCACCCTGAAAGCGTCTTCATGAGTAAGGGCGGGGGAAAAGGTGCTCGATTCTATAGCTATGCCCGCGATTCCGATCCTGGGAAGCGGCTTTTCCTGCGCAGCCGATAAAAACGCAGTGCCGCCAAATGTGAATATGGCCAGTAATACCAGTAATTTTTTCATCTTATGATATTTAATTGTTGTGCGATCTTCAAGCCGAGCCGGGGAGCTATGCGCTCTTCTTGGACTTATAGCCGTATTTAGCTTCCGCCTTACTTATTTTAGGCTGGTCGGCGGTCATTTTACGCTTTTTGACGATAAAGATCACGCCGACTATTATGAACGGCAGGCTCAGGAGTTGTCCCATATCCATGCCTATCATCTGCCTGAGCGTCTCTTCGAAACCAACCTGCACCTCCTTGGTATATTCTATAAGGAAACGGGCGGCAAAGATGCCGGTTATTGAAACACCCAGTATATATCCTGGTTTATACGTTCCCCTTTTCCGCGTATATAAGTAATAAACCAGAACGAATATGGCGATATAGGCCAGCGCTTCGTAAAGCTGGGAAGGATGCCTGGGCACGGTATCGATTCGGTTGAAAACCACTCCCCACGGCATGTCGGTAGCTTTGCCGATTATCTCGGAGTTGACAAAGTTGCCTATCCTTATGAACGCACCCGAAAGCGGCGCCACGAGGGCTATCTTGTCCGTGAGGTCGAGGAATTTCATTTTATGTTTTCGCGAGAAAAGCCACAGCGCCAGCAGTATACCCGCCGCCCCTCCGTGACTGGCAAGGCCCGCATAGCCGGTGAATATCCATTTACCCGCCACTTTCTTGAAGGGGAGTATTATCTCGAGCGGATGGGCGAAGAAGTATTCATAATCATAGAACAGGCAGTGGGCCAGCCTTGCACCCACGAAAGTGCCTACGAAAACATAAACTGCAAGCGATATAAGTTTCTCTTCGGCGATACCCTCTTTTTTGAATATCCTTCGAAGGACTATGTAAGCCGAGGCGAAAGCCAGTATCCAGCAAACGCTGTACCAGCGCAGGGAAAAAGATCCTATTGTAAAAAGTGTGATATCGGGATCCCAGATTATAGTAGCGAACATAAGTTTTGGTTTTTAGTGAGGTTAATGCAGTTCAAAGATAATTATTTTAGGCACGGCACGGCGTAAAAAAGCAAATAATCCGTAATTTGCGGTTTAAACCATAATAAGCCGAGGTTATGAAATTTTTTTCCAGGATAATATTTTTGGCGGTGGTGGCCGCGTTTTTTATTCCCCAGTCCAGCGCTCAGGAAATTCCCTACTGGAAAGATCTTTCCGTAACAGGGGTAAACAAAGAATATCCGCGCACTTCGTTCATGAGCTACCCCGACAGGGAATCGGCGTCGACGTTCGATTACTCCGCCAGTCCCTGGTATCTCCTTCTTAACGGAACGTGGAAATTTTATTTCGCAGACGCTTACCATGAACTGCCCGATAATATAACCGACCCTGCCACCGGCATATCCGGCTGGGCGGACATAAAAGTGCCCGGAAACTGGGAGTTCCAGGGTTTCGGAGAGGCTATATACGTTAACCAGCCCTATGAATTCAATACATCCGACCCTGTCGCGCCGGTTCTACCGGAAGAAAATCCGGTCGGGATTTACCGCCGCGATTTCGAGATTCCGTCCGCATGGCTCGAAAGGGATGTTTTTTTACATCTGGCGGGAGCGAAGTCAGGGGTTTACGTTTACGTGAACGGCAGGGAGGTTGGCTATAGCGAGGACTCGAAAGACCCCGCGGAATTTCTTATAAACAATTACATAAATGCCGGACGAAATGTCCTAACTCTGAAGATATTCAGGTGGAGCACGGGCTCCTGGCTCGAATGCCAGGATTTTTTCCGTGTCAGTGGAATAGAGCGCGATGTCTTCCTGTGGTCGCAGCCCAAGACTTCGATAATGGATTTTACCGTAACCTCCACCCTCGACGATATTTACCGTGACGGTGTATTCAGGCTCGCCGTTGCACTCAAAAACTCCGTGGGCTGCCCGAAGGATATTACGGTAGCTTACGAACTGCTGGACGCTTCCGACCGTGTGGTCGCCTCGGGCTCCCAGGACGTACACATGGAAGGATACCGTGCGGCTGCGGCCGGTTTCGACGCCCTGCTTCCTAATGTCGCTGCGTGGAGCGCCGAAAAGCCGAACCTCTACCGGCTGGTAATGACGGTTTCCGAAGGCGGAGAAACACTGGAGGTTGTTCCGTTCAGGGTCGGTTTCCGGCGTATAGAGATTATGGAGAGCGGCGAGCTCCTCAACAAAAAACCCATGAGGCTCCTGTATGTTAACGGACAGCCGATAAAGCTTAAGGGAGTGAATATCCATGAGACCAGCCAGTACGGCGGCCATTACGTCACCCCCGGAGAAATGAAGCGCAACTTCGAGCTGATGAAACTGAACAACATAAATTCCGTCCGCCTGAGCCACTACCCCCAGGATCGCAAATTTTATGAAATGTGCGACCTCTACGGTCTTTACGTCTACGATGAGGCTAACATAGAATCGCACGGCCTTTACTATACCATCTACCAGGACGATATGCGCAAGGGAACGCTCGGCCACGAGGACGGCAGCCGCAAAGGGACTCTCGGGCATAACCCCGATTACCTCGAGAGCCACCTGTCCCGCATCCGCAACATGTTCGAGCGGAACAAGAACCACGCCGCGGTCATAATATGGTCGCTGGGTAACGAAGCCGGCCCGGGGTTTAATTTTTATAATTGCTATACTCTGCTGAAAGAGCTGGACAAGAATGTTATGGCCCGCCCGATATGCTACGAAAGGGCGCTGGAGGACTGGTATACCGATATGGTCGTCCCCCAGTACCCCTCGGCGGCCTCTTTCCGCTACTATGGCGAGAACGGGCGGCGCACGAACAATTTCGAGAACCGACCTTTCGTGCCTTCGGAGTATTCCCATGCTATGGGTAATTCCAGCGGCAACCTGTGGGATCAGTGGAAGGAAATATACAAATACCCGAACCTCCAGGGCGGTTACATCTGGGAGTGGATCGACCACGCGGTGCGTGCCACGGACGATGAAGGCCGCACGATATGGGCATACGGGGGCGACTTCGGGAAAGATCTCCCCTCGGACGGTAATTTCGTGGCCGACGGCATTGTCAACCCCGATCAAAGCCCCCATCCCGCCATGGCCGAAGTGAAATACGTACACCAGAACGTCGCTTTCGAGGCCGCCCCGGAAGAACTTGCAGCCGGCAAGGTTAAAGTCAAAAACAGGTTTTACTTTACGGATCTGTCGGAATACGATATCTCATTTACTGTTTCCCAAGACGCAAAGGCATTAAAGAGCGGGAAACTGAAATTGTCCCTTGCCCCGCAGGATTCCGCCCTTGTCGATATTCCGGTGCCCCGCATAAATCCGAAACCCGGCAAAGAATATTTTTTGGATTTCTATGTAAAAACGAGGGGATCTACGGAACTCGTACCAGCGGGGCATATCATTGCCCGTGAACAATTCCTGCTGCCTTATTCAGCCCCTAAACCCGCCTACAAAACGAAGAAAAATAACGATCTGGAGATCATGAGCGAAGACAACGGTATAACAGTAAGTTCGCCGTCGGTACGGTTCGAGTTCGACAAAACCGAAGGAGCCGTAAGCAGTTACATGGTTGACGGTGAAGAATACTTCCACGACGGTTTCGGCATCAGGCCCAACTTCTGGCGCGGCCCTACCGACAACGACTACGGCAACGGGGCACCCAAACGCCTGCAGATATGGAAACAGTCGGGCCGCGATTTCAATGTCCTCAGGGCAGAAGCTTCCCTTGAAAACGATAAAGCGGTCGTCTCCGTGGTTTACCTGCTCGCCGCCGGTAATGAATATGCCGTAAAATACGATATTTATCCCGACGGGATTATGTCGGTAAATGTCCATTTCTCCGCCAACTACGGTAGGGCTGCCCAGGCGGGACTTTCCCGTGAGGCGCTGGAGGCAACCGATTCTGACAGCGGACGGGCGGCTGAAATGACAGAAAATTCCAAACTCGACCTGCCCAGGCTGGGCGTCAGGTTCAGGATACCCCAAGGAATGAACGTGGTGAGCTATATGGGCCGCGGGCCGGAAGAAAACTATCCGGACCGTAACGCGGGGACATTTGTAGATCGCTACACGACGACGGCAAATGATATGTATTATCCTTATGTCCGGCCACAGGAGAACGGCCACCGCACCGATACCCGCTGGCTGGCATTGTATTATCCCTCCGGCAAAGGCCTTCTTATAGAGGCGCACGAAACTATAGGGTTCAACGCGCTGCATAACTCCGTCGAGGATTTCGATTGCGAGGAGAGCGATGCACAGTACCAGTGGAGGAATATGACACCCGGAAGCATTGCTGGAAGGGATTACGTAGCAGCCCGTAACGTACTCCGCAAACAGACACACGCGGCGGATATTACCCCGCGCGATTTCGTGGAAGTATGCCTGGACATGAAACAGTCGGGAGTCGCGGGATATAACAGTTGGGGAGCGCGTCCCGAGCCGGGCTACAACATACCCGCCGACCGCGATTACCGGTGGGGATTTACGATAATTCCCCTGAACAACAAAGGAGATATCGAGAGGAAGCGCGGATTTTCCTATGAATAGCAGTAAAAAATAAATAATCAGGGCCCCCGAATCCTAACCCGGGGGCTCTATTAATCTCATAGCTTTTTACACGGGAATGGAGATAAAAAGGGACTTTCCTTTTTTATCGAACATCAAAGGATACCGAAGTGCTTCAGGGCTGCCGGGATTCCCCTGTCGTCGACGCCTGCGGTGATATAGTCTGCGGCATCCTTGACGGCCTGGCTGGCGTTTCCCATAGCAATTCCTGTGGCAGCATATCTCAGCATGGTGATGTCGTTTTCGCCGTCGCCGAAAGCCATGCACTCATCCCCGGAGAGGCTGAAGTGCGCCAGCATTTTTTGCATACCGATATGCTTTCCGCCTCCTTTCGGGATTATGTCGGTAAAATCCGGATGCCAACGCGTGCTTTCGCAGGAGGGCATAACGTCGAGAAGGGATTTTTCCTCTTGGGAATCGCCGAAAAATATTAGCTGTATGTTTTCCCTGTCCTTGATCAGGTGCAGGTCTGTCGGCGAGGGCAGGCGCATGTCGAGCATGGCTGCCGAGCGTAGCGCAACCTCGTTATGGCTGTTTATAACCACGAAATCGGGCCCTTCGAATATGCAGGGAATGTCGCTGGAATCGAAAAACCGGATACCCTCGAGAATGTCCCCGTGCGGTATCGGATGTGAATAAACCACTTGGGAACCCGCGCGGCAGTACTGGCCGTTAAAAGTTATAATCCCGTCGAACATATCGGGGTCGATAGTGCCGACCTCCTTCATCAGGATGCCGGAACGCCCTGTCGCAATGAATATTTTAATACCTTTTTCCTTGAGGGCACACAGGGCCTCCATCGTCTCTCCGGGAACACGGTGTGTTTTGAAACTCACGAGTGTCCCGTCTATATCGAAAAATATCGCTTTTACCATTTTTAATATTTCTGGTTATAAGTTATAGCCGCTTGCCGTAATTCCGAATCCGTTTTTATAATCCTGAGGGAGCTCCAGCGTCACGGTGCGTTTCTCGCCCGGCAGTAAGTTGAAATAGCCGTCCGAGAAATATGCAGGAAGGATAATTTCACCCCTCTGCCTGTCGGCGGCGTTCAGTTTAACACCTATGGCAACCATATCCGAATCGTTCGTTACCTCGATATCATACCCTTTTTTGGTTTTGCGGATAGATGTCTTTACCTCCGCGGGCCCGATCAGGTTCATCCTTTCGTATGACGCTTCCGAGGCCGCCACCCAGTAATCATTCACGGAAACCGTCTTGCCTCCCGAATAGATGCTTACCCTCATAAGGTAAAGTTCCGGAAGTTCTTCGGGCAATTGCGGAACGAAACATTCGGTAAGGGAATTGGCCGCCGCGGTGAATTTCCCGTTCCGGCTATAAAATATTTTTCCCGTCGACGGATCAAAGGCTTCCGCCTTTACCGTAAGGTTTCTCCGGTTTTCCCGGGTCGCATTAATAATGGCAACTTTTCCATCGTCGAGATTCATCTGCACATGCAGGGACTCACACGCCTTTTTCGTCCCGAAATACGAGCCGGGGGTTTCGTAGTCATAAGTGTACGTCTGCCATATCATGCTCGGCCACGCGGGATGGCTCATCCATAATATCTGTCCTGTCGTGTTGTTCCACATGCGGCTGTTCCACGCCTCCATTATCGCCCTCCACGCGTCGTAGCATACCTGCTGCGACTGCCGCGCGAAACTTTCCATACCGGCCGGCTCACCGTAACGCTCCACCGCCGCCATGAAATCGGGGAAATTCTGGGTGGTATGGTGCAGGTCGTGGTATGCCCATACGTCGTTTATGGGCCAAAGGTCAGCTTCGCCTATGAACTTGCGTATAGTCCCGGCAGTGGGCACAGCGTATGTCCCTATCTCGGTGATAAAGCCTTTGGCATTATCGGTATAATATTTCGAAGGCTCTTTATAGAATCCCCATGGGCCGCTGCCGTCCATGTTCAGGAACCGCGACTGCCCGTGGTAATGCCTCGTGGGGTCTTCTTCGGCCATCATTGCCGGAAGGAGCTTTTCCATATCCCTCGGTGCGAAACCCTCGTTGCGCGGACACCATACGGCTATCGAAGCGTGGTTGCGGAACCGGCGAACCACATCCCGCGCGTTTCGCAGGAAAAGCTGCACATCCATAGGCTCCACCGTGTCATCTGTGGTTATCCAGAAATCGTTCCACACCAGCATGCCATATTCATCACACAACTCATAAAAGATCTCCTGCGTCGATTCTCCCGTCCAGTTGCGGATAATGTTGAAGCCCGCTTCCCTGTGCAGTTTTACGTACGGCTCCAGCCTTTCCCTGTCCGAGCGTTTCATACCGTCGTCCATGCCCCAGTTGCCCCCGCGGCAGAAGATACGTACGCCGTTTACGCGCAATGCCAGGTACGGGCCTACGGGATCTTCGGCGGGCAGTATCGTTATGGCTGACATATCGGCGTTGCCGGCGAAAGTCGGAAGCTGGTTGTAGCTGTCGTAATTGACGCGCTTCACATAGTCGAAAACAGGCCTGCCCGGTTCCTGCGCTGCCGAAGGAGTGTAGAGCACCCGCTCGCGCTCTTCCTCGGAAGAGGCGACCATAAGTTCGTATGAAAACTCCCTGATGCCGAATTTCAGGCTTTTGGCGTCGGAGAATTCGCCGTTCCGGTATATCTCTGCATAAAACTGGTACAGCTCCGGATTACCGTAGCCGTTGGGCCACCACAACCGCGGGTTCTTTATATTCAGCTCCCGGTATTCGTCGGGTGAGAATATTATTTCGGCGCTTTCTCCCGCCGCGAGTGAATACTCACGGCTCAAGGGAGCGGGAAGTTTTATATCTATAGTTCCCGAAACGGGGCGGTCGGATATGTTATGTACAGGTATCATTATAGTTACAGCGGCCCGCGTTGTATCCGGCAGGTGTGGCAACCGGGTCGTCACGAGCGGGTCGCCCATGACTACATCGCCACCGGCCAACAGGCGGACGTCCTGCCATATCCCGGCATTGCGGTCGCGAATGCCCGGTATCCAGTCCCAGCCCATCGACGATATAAATGTAGGCCCGTCGAGGCTCAGCGCACCCCCGTTAAGCCCCTGTCCCGCCACTACGGATTGTTCGTGCGGAATCCCGGGGTTGCGCGGTGGGAGGATTTTTACTGCGAGGACATTTTTTCCGCTCCTGTCCACACGGTCTGTAATGTCGAATACCCCGCGCATAAAAGCGCCTTCTATACTCCCCAGCCTGCGCCCGTTGAGGTAGACTTCGGCTATGTAGTTTATGCCGTCGAAGGCCAGCCTGATGCGTTTCTGCTGCGCGGCGGCAGGGGGGAGTTCGAAAATATTGCGGTACCACCACTGTGTCCGGCAGAGTGTATCGGGTATGGCCATATTATTAAGCCCGAAATAAGGATCGGGGTAAACTCCCTGCTCCACCAGGGTCGTCAGTACCGTACCGGGAACCGTCGCGTTATACCATTCCGACGTATCGAGGGAAAGATCGAAAACCGACTTTCCGGACTCGGTAAGCGTTGCATCGTCCGCCATCTCCCAACCCGAGACGAACAGCCACTCCCCGGGCAGTTCGTGCCTGAAACATGTTGGAATGTTTTTTTTGGAAACCCTTTCTGCTGCCTGGGGAGGCGTTTTGCCTTTAGGAAACTGATCTTCCGGCTGCGCGTTTCGCAACCCCGTCCATAAATGCCGCAGCCCCTGACTATGTGAGGGGAGTGCCGAAAGTAGAATAACGGCCGCCAACATAACGAGCCTTCTTATAG
>CAKUKW010000016.1 GCA_934663885.1 uncultured Tidjanibacter sp. | reverse complement strand
TTGGAGCGCATGGAACATTCCCCGTCCGCCCAGTACTTCCCATGCGGCCCGTTGCCTTTCACCGCCAAGCCTCAGGTATTCCAGGCCGGCAAACATCTCTTTCGCTTGTGACGTATCCAAATGTAATGATGAATATTATCGATTAACCAATATAACTATTTATTTAAGGGTATTTTACACTGCAAAATAATACTTTTTTTTCAATTTACCGTATTTTAAGAATCTTACCGGACGGAATGGCACAATTTTTTCTATCCCATATCATACTGCGAAATAATAAAACTTGAAATATCAACTAAAACAATCTAATCATGAAAAAGATCTTTACACTGGTAGTCTCCATGTTTATACTAACATCGCTTGCGGCCCAGGAACCCCGGGAAGGATGGGTCAAAAACGGGATTTTCGGGGTTAACATGTCACAGGCCAGTTATTCGAACTGGGCGGCCGGCGGCGACAACTCGATAGCTTTCGACGCCGTTTTCAACTACAGCCTCAACTACAAAAAAGACAAGCACCTCTGGACGAACCGCCTGGAACTGGCTTACGGACTTAACAATACCCAGTCTTACGGCTCGGTGCGCAAAACCAATGACAAAATATACTTTTCGTCGAATTACGGTTATAAAATAGCCGAAAACCTTTATGTAGGCGCGTTGCTGACATTCAATTCCCAGTTCGCGAAAGGATACGACTATAAGGTTTCAGATACGGATTATATATCCAGGTTCATGGCGCCCGGTTACCTTACTACCGGCGTAGGCCTTATCTGGACTCCCCGGACGTGGTTGAAGATAACTTTCAATCCCGCTTCGTGGAGGGCTACTTTCGTTAACGACGACTACCTTTCGAACCTGCCGGGCGGATCTTACGGGGTGCCGCAGGGCGAACACATGCTCAACCAGTTCGGGGCGAACCTCGTTGCCGAGGTCACAAAGAACATCTGGGAAAACGTAAACCTCTATTCACGCCTGGAGCTCTACTCCAACTACCTCGACAAACCCCAGAACATAATTGTCCACTGGGACACGCAGCTCAATTTCAAGATAAACAGGTGGCTTTCGGCGGGGCTCAACTTCAACCTCATTTACGACGACAACATCAAATTCAACGACGGACAGGGGCGTATGATACCTAAACTGCAGGTTAAAGAAACCCTCGGTATCGGTCTCCAGATACAGTTCTGACAGTCCGGGATGTAAATAATTGTCCTTAAATATCATAGGGTATACCTCCGGCGGGTATACCCTTTTCTATTAGTCATATATACCCGGAGCGGGCTTTAATACCTGCTGCCGGCCTTAAACATAAATTTTCAAAAGAACCGGAGATAATAATATATGTAATCTTTTAACTTTGCTGCGTGAAAACGATCTATATCATACTGGGAAGCATTAGCCTCGGGCTCGGGATAGTCGGAATTTTCCTTCCGCTGCTCCCTACGACCCCCTTCCTTTTGCTCACGGCAGCACTCTATTTCAAAGGCTCGCCCCGTCTTTACAAATGGCTCATCACACATAAGCGGTTCGGCACGTACATCCTCAACTACCGCGAGAACAAGGCAATAACCGTAACAACCAAGATAATATCGGTAAGCATGCTCTGGGTGACTATCCTACTCTGCATATTCTTCGTTACGGATACCCTGTGGCTCAGGCTCATCCTTTGTGCCGTGCTGATCGGGGTAACCATACATCTGCTCTCTTTCAAAACATTAAAGAAGGAGGATCTGGGCGTAAAGTTGTCGAAGGCGCTATCCCCTGAGTATATCGCGGCTGTCTCAAACCTCGCAGGGGAGATATGGAGAGAGTATTATTCAAAACTTATCAGTGCCGAGCAGATAGAGTATATGCTCACGAAATACCAGTCGGCCGAAGCCATTACCGAAGCCATAGAAACCGATTCCTATGAATACTACCTCATCCGCGCAGGAGGCAGGACGGTGGGATACACCGGCATCCGTCCCGGCGAAGGACGGCTGTGCCTGAGTAAGATATATATACTGGCGTCCGAAAGGGGCAAAGGCTACGGCTCAACAGTTCTCAGGCTCCACGAGGATATCTGCCGCGAGCGGGGCCTGTCGTCTATCTGGCTTACGGTGAACCGGGGTAATGAGGCGGGCGTAGCCGCTTACAGTAAGAACGGTTTCAAAGTTGCGCGGACCGAAGTTACCGACATAGGTAACGGATTCGTTATGGACGACTATATAATGGAAAAGCCTGTATAGAATCCGCTGCATCCCGCACCTTATAAGACAAAACCTCTATTTTACGATTAATGCCGAGGCAGATCTCCCAATATTCCCGGCATAAATTTTCAATACGCATAGGCGGTAACCGTCACCGGGGAATCCTTAACTTCGACGATGACCTCACGCGGACTTCCATTTTCGTCGCTGTAACGGAAAGTATACCTGCCGTTTTTCTCCAATTGGAATGAAAGCACGTCGTTCATATCATTCAGCGGCCCCGATGTGCGGCCGCCTCCCATCTGGTCAGTACCGCGGAAAACGTCGACATTCACAGCCACGCGGCCATCCGAACGGCCTTCGCTCTTTTTATCCTTATACATTATAAATTTAACGGGAACGTGCGTACCTGCCTCTTCGCGTTCGGCGCTGAGTTCCTTCCAGATTTTCACATACCTTTCCGACACGTTTACCGCCGCTATTTCCTGTGACCCGGGGCTCCACACCATCGGGAACCAGTCTCCTGTCGGCTTGTATGAAGTGGCGAAAACCGAATGCCCCCGGTCCGTAGGATCGGCCTGCCCCGCATCGGCCAGGAACCATGCCCGGTCCAACTGCTCTGGATAGAATTCCGTAAAATACCACTTGCCGTCGATCCATACCTCCACCCAGCTGTGGTTGCCGCGGTCGTCATGCCACGCGGGAGTCCCCGCAAAACGGGCCGGTATGCCGACCGAGCGCAGGGCGTCAACAAGCAATATCGAAAGACCCGTACACGAAGCCATATTTTGGCGCATCGATTCCGAGGGGCTCTGGTTGGTCTTTTCGCGGGCCGTATTGTAATCCACCCGCACATCGCCGGCAAGGTTGCGGTTTACCGAATCCGCCGCCGCACGCATATCGGTTGCCCCTTCCACGCGGGCGGAAAACATTTCGAAGAAAGCTGGTCGCCAGTTTTCCCTCGTCTCGTCGACAGAAGCGTATGGAAGCACCTCGTTCAGGAATATATCTGCCGGGAGATCACGTGCCCACGCAAATTTTTCTTTTGCTTTATACGCGTATTCCACATTGGGAAGCAATACATCTTTACTTATGGTATGCAGGTCGCCCTCGGGCATATACGCTATCAGGAAAGCCATACCCTCACGCTGTGTTACAGGAGTTTCTTTCAACGCCTCCATGAGTTCAGCGGCGTTACCCCCGGCTTTAGCCATCGCCTTGTCTAAAAGGGCGTCATACTCCTCCGGCACTCCCTGCCCGTATTTACTGCCGCATGCCGTCAACGACACCAACGCAACCAATATAAAAATACACTTCTTCATTATTTAATATTTTATTAAATAGCCCTTATTTTTCTAAATTATTTAATATATTTATGATTTCAGTTATGAATTTCCCGTCCGCATAGGCGATTTCAAATTCGGGGAGACCGGAAGTACACATCGCCACACGGCTTCGGTAACGCATCCCGCTTGGCCTTACCTCCCTGGCGCTGAAATGAAGCGCGTCAACCCCTGCCATACCGATCTCACGGACATTGTTTGGGTTTACCCCGCTGCCTGCCATGATCTCTATCCTTCCGTTTGCCCGAGTTACAAGCTCCCGGATATTTCCAATCCCCCGTAAAGCGGCATCCATACCTCCCGAAGTTAGTATGCGGGTACAACCTGCCTCTATAACGTCTTCCATAGCCTGCAAAAGGTCGGGCGTGGTATCGAAAGCCCTGTGGAAAGTAACTTCCATAGGTACGGCCGCGCGAACAAGCTCACCGGTTCGCTCCACATCAACAGTACCATCGGGGTTCAGTACCCCCAGCACCACGCAGTCGGCGCCGCATTCCCTTGCGAAATCTATCTCTCCTTTCATCTGGTCAAACTCCAGTTGTGAATAGAGGAAATCACCTCCTCGGGGCCTTATCATCACGGCAAGTTCGATTCCCGGCGCTTTCCGCGCCATCCTGATCGCGGCAGCAGAAGGTGTTGTACCGCCTTCGTAGGGGGAAGAGCATAACTCCACGCGGGTAGCGCCGGACTTCGCAGCAGTAAGGCACGACTCAACGCTGTAACAGCAAACTTCGGTTTCTATCTTTTTCATAGAAACAAAGATATCTTTTTTTACTGTTTATTCGGGAGTCCTTATAAAATAAGGGAAAGTATTCGCCGGATCTTTTACAGACTAAGAAGGATATACGGCTTTATACCACGACGTTTGCCGCCATGCCTTGTTGATGCGGCCTTCCTCGTATTCGGGCCTTTCGATGTAAGTCGTCAGGCCGCAGTGCCGGCGGATCAAAAAACCCCGGTAAGCGGGCAGGAACGTTACAGTAGCATTTTTATATATAACGACTTCATTCAATATTCTTTGAAATACTTCAAATTCATTTTCGGCCGCGATATATTCCAAATATTCCTCCATATCGAAGAACCGCGGAAATGATGGTGAATAGTATATCCCGTACCTGTCGAAATACTGTATGATTTCCAAACCGGAAAGCTCTTTCGCCGTATTAGCAAGGAGTGACCGCACACTCTCCGCCAGTGCGTCAAGGCCGGACGTGGAAACGACGCTTATAGTTCCCGAATAATTATAAGCCGGATCCGTTTTTACATGATCCATATAATGTGAAGCAAAATTTACGAGGGCCTTGTCTACGGAAGAGCCGGTATCGGATAATCCGGCCAGCTCGGTTTTATAAAGCGGAGTGAATCCGGGCGAAACTATTTCAGCCGACGACGCTACTATGAACGGCGTCTTGCGTCGCAGCTCATAGGCAACTTCCACGTTGGCCGTGAGGCATGATTCGAAAATGATAAAATCGAACAGCCCGTCGGGCAGGGCTGCCGAAAATTCCGCCAACTCCATTTCCTTCCTTCCTGACAATCCCCCTCCGGGGTTATCGTCGATTCCAATAGAACGGGTTGGAGAGGGTTCATTTACATCCCCTGTGCGGGAGAGCGGGTGCAGCAGGGTGCCTGCAGGAAGCCATCCCGACGAATGAGTGAACACCACTAACCCGTAGTGCCGTCCCGGATAACGACCTACCATCGCTTCAATCACCCGTACCAGTACTGCTCCCGACGCGGAATTCTCCTCGTCGAACTCTTCGAGCTTTACAAGCGAAGCAGTTCCGTTCTTTCCCATGACGACTTCATCGAGAACAGGCGCGCCCCGGTCAGTATCGCTGTAGACCAGGATATTTCCCCCTGCCCGGGCTGCGCCCTCCGCCACGGCCTCTACTTTATCATACCAGTCATACGATATGCTCACTTCGTCTGCCGCCATGTAGAAAAGTAAAACCCTTCCCTCCTGTTGCTTTGCCGGATGTTCGCCGGCACAGGAAACGAAACCCGTAAATATAATAAGCAACGAAATTAAGTTGAGCCAACGCATATATATCCTTTTAGGGGCTATCCGGGGCAGTGACTGCCCCGGATAGCCGTAAAAAACAAAAAACTGTATGAAAAACAAAAATTTCTACCTGAAAGCATCCAGGAAAGCGTCACCGTACTGGCCGGCATTCACCGTGAAAGCAATCAGGTTGTTGAGGAATTTCCAGTTATCGCTGCCCTCTGCGAAAGTATTAAGCTTGTTGAGGTAGCCGAATATCTGGGCGGAGCCTATCGCAACCAGCCTGTTTGACGGGTCGACTACGATAAGCGCCTGGGAAGGATCGTTCGGGTTCATTAGTATGGGATATGCCGTCGAAGGCCAGTTGGTCAGGGCGACGCTCTTACTGCAAAGGCCGCCGCAGTTGTAAAGCACTACCTTGTTTACATCCAGCTCGACGCCGTTGGTGAAAGGTCCTGTTTTGGTCAGGTATTCCCACACTTTATTGTTGCGGTACTGTGCCGGGGTCTGCGCCAGGGTGTGCTTTGTGGTGGATTTGATGACCGCATACTTGAGGGTATACTGCGATGAGAACCTCTTCAGGGTAGCCTCCTGATCCGAAATGAGGTTATCGATACAAACCGTGAGGAAGTTCCTCTTGTCCGCGTTCATCCATTTCATCATGGCGTCGCGGTAGGAAGTCGAGAATCCTTCGTTGGCGTGGTAGTTGGTCGTTTGAGCCGGAATGGTCTTTCCGCTGGTGAATCCGATAGCCCCCGTGGTTTTCACCACACTCTGTTCCTCCTTGCCGAAATAGCGCCAGTTCTTCAGGTTCTCACCGTAGGCCTTCATGTGGTTGTACCCCGAATAGCCGTGCATCAGCGTGAATTCCTTGTTATTTGTGGAGTGGAAGTAAAGCGGACGGGGGACAAGGTTGCTCTGCGAAACCGTGAAAGTTTCGCTGAGGTTTGTCCCGTCCAGTCGTACCGTTACCGTAGCGACGGGCTGCATCGTGGCCGCAGACAGTTGCGGGAAGGCCACATAAAGGAATTCATTAACCGCAACATTATTCAGTTCATATACCTGGCTGGCCTGCCTGCTCGTGTAGATACGTGCTTTGTGTCCGCTCAGGTTAGTGGTAACCGTAGCCGACCATGTCATTCCGGCAGGAGCCGATACAGTAATAGCTGGCGTAGACCCTCCCGAAGCCGGGATAGGATCGAATGTTTTTGGGGAAACGCTGAAATTAAGCGGGCCCTGCATTATGACCATAGTTTTCGACACCGACGGATTTGCGGTCAGGTATACTTTTACAGTGGAAACGTATGTGCCGTTGCTTCCGTTAACGCCCTTCGCACGGACGGTAAATGTATTGCGGTTGATATTCGACTGGTCTTTTACGACATTCACCAGTTCGAAGTAGGTAGGATCGCCGAGTATCACGTCCCATCCGTTCAGGACGGGCGTCGCTTCGCCGTCGTCACCCGGATTGACGATAAATACGTTATTGCTGCCGCTTGCGAGGCTTCCGTCGGGATTAAAATCGATCTGCTCCCGGTCTGGCGTGAGGACGATACTGCTGCGCGCCGACTGTTTCAGCACTATCATCTGGGAAACCTCCGGGTTGTCCGTAAGAGTAACCTTTACGAATGCGTAACGGGTGGTGTTTTCATCGTTCGCCCCCATCGTGGAGACGGTGAACGAATCGCCGTGTGTCGAACTGGTTATTTCCTGCACGTTGCCTCCGAGTGTGAAAGTAAACCCGGGATTGAAAATAGCAGCCTTCCAAGCCCCGGAAGCGCTGACTTTGATAGTTCCAGACTGTGTTGCCGCATAGGCGGGAAAAGAGGGCAACTCTGTCGGCGAAACCGAGAGAAAATCGCCCGCGTCTCCGCTCTGGCGTATAACGACCGTGGCTTTCAGAGCACCGAAGGATAAGTCAATCTCGCCTGTGCGTTCCGTCTCGGATTGCTCGAGGGCAGTGGAATTTACATAAAGCCTGTTCCCTTTCAGTATAACGTCGATACCGGCCGGTACCGTATTGCGGCTGACCGCCAGCGTGCCCTGTCCTATAGTAAGGATGGAATATTCGCGTTCGTCGCCCTCGCGCGGAATATTGATTCGTTTCATGGGCACTGCGAGCACGTTATCCCCGTCATACTGGATGATTCCGTCGTCGTCGAGATCCCAGTAATTGATAACGATCTCAAGACGGTTGTCTTCGCCTTCGTAGGCTTCGCGCTCCGTATTATATCCTTTGCCTATGACGTTGCGGATAGTGATCTGGTAGGAGTTGTTGCGTTTGAGATCCTGTCCGGTCTGGGAGGAAAGTATGTTTATGCGATAATAGAGCACTTTTCCGTAGTCGGGTGCCGAAGCGTCCCTGTTGCGCAGGCCTACTATGAGACAGGTGGTTTTTTTGTCCCGGGCCTGCGGATCGGTAACCCTGTTCTCGAATGTGTAGAGGCCTCCGTAGATGTCTTCATATATACCCTCAGGGCTTCCCGGATCCACCTTGTTCCTGATACCGTAATAACGCTCGAGGCGGTGGGTGGAATCGAAATCGACAGGAGCGTCCCAGATGGACGAATGGGGAAATGCGTTCCATAGGGAAGCCGTCACCAGGTCGTATTCATATTTGATATGGCTGACCACGTCGAAACGGGCGACAGTCCTGCTCAGCAGGACGTCTATCCGTCCTTCGTTGGGTTCTTTTACAGTTCCGGCGCTCATGGGCAGGGGCACGTCACCGCCTTCGTACACGCTTTCGTTAGGCTGCCCCGATACGTACGCTTTCGTAAGCTCCGTAACCTCGTCCTGGCGCATGCCGGGGAGGATAGCTTTCCACGCATCGAGTCCGTCGGGCAAATAGTAATCGAGGTTTGCCACCAAAAGTATGTTGTACGCCTCCTGGTCGGAAAGACCGGTTTCTTCATTGAACACTACCGATACCGGCAGGTTCATGTTCAGCGGTTTCCCTTCGGGAATTTCCACGGAGTAGAATCCCTTATAAAGGCCTTTACCTGTCGACGAGCGTTCGAAAAAGAGCATGTGCAGGGTAAAAATATCGTTTTCACCTGCCACCGGCACTACCGGAGCGTAGGTATTGATAGGAGTCCACGGAGCTTTCAGATGCATGGTGAATCCGCTCGACGCGCCGTTCTGGTCATCGGGCTCGTAGTACCCCGGGGCCTGTTCACAGGCAGTAACCCCGAGAAACGCAAGGCTGATTATAAACAATAGAATTTTTTTCATATTTTAAAATTTTAGCTTTGTTCCTGTTTACGGTAACTGGAATAAAAAAGAGGAGAGGAGGGAGCAGTGCCAGGGTTCGAGAGTTGAGAGAGTAAGAGAGAGTTGTGATGAAGACTCCCCTGTGCTATCTGCCCCAAACAACCTCTCCACCGAATTCCCAGTCACCGTTTGCAATATCGTGTTGTATCATATCCATATCGAATTCAATACGTCCCACCTTTACTTTCATGGTTCCGGTATGCGAGATACCGGGGGTATCGTAATCCCTTAACAGAGTAAATAAGAGTTCGTAGTTCCGTCCTGTAAAATCGTTGGATTTTTTCATCAGGCGCACACTTGCAAACCGCTCCCCGTTGGAATCATTAATGATCACCGGATTGCTCCCCGTAGAAGCGGCTGTCTGGTAATCGGTACCATCCCACAGGTACATTCCCGTATAGGCTACGTTCGTGGAAAAGTTTATCCGGAAAGAAAACCCCGAAGCCCTTGGGAAATTGGCCGTCCGCGTTTGCAGTGACACCCAGTAGTTTTCCGATATATAAATATCCTCGTCACCGTTATTTTCCCAAGGCACGACCTCATACTTGATGTTGATATCTTCGGCGAGCTTCGCTTCGGCAATGGTTTCATAACCGTCCCCGTTGACTTTCGAGACCTGGATAATATACTTGGTGTTGCGGGTGATTTGCAGCTTCTGGTCGTTAGCGCTCTTTCCGCTATCGCGGAAAGCCAGGGGGTAGTAAGTCGAGCGGGCCCCGGGCTCGTCCTTTCGCCAGGTTCCCTTAAGGATTATTTTCGTGGGCTTGACCTCCTGTGTCGGGGGGCCGTACAGGGTCGCCGCGTTATCGAACATATACACGTTTTTTATCTCGGTCGTACCCTTCGTATCGGACAACAGGATGTCGGCGTTGTTGGCGAAACTGGCGGGAGAATTGGGTTTTAGAACCTCTATGGTTATTCCCGATATACTGGTTTGCTCATAACTATAATGCAGGTAGCCTTTGTCGGCGGCAAATACCAGCCATGCCTCTTCCAGTTGGAACTCGCCCTGGTCGGACGGCAGCCGCATTTCCAATGAAGCCACCGACCGCAACATGGGTACCGTGCCAAGTGTATTGAGTTTCTCGTCCTTGATGGTCGCATCCCTTATCTCGCCCCACATGGGAAGACCGCCGGCCACCGTGACCGTCGTCGGGTCAACCATGATCAGTCGCTCCTTGATCTCTCCCCAGGTCGCTTTAGCGTCAAAGAGGTCGACCGCCTTACCGAGTATATTTCCCGCATTGGCAACAAACCGCAAGGTCACGTTATCGGCAACCTGCAGCGTGGAGCGGTACATGTTCTCGGCCCTTTGCCATGCAGTACGGCGGTAGAGGAAAGTATCCGAATCCTTGTCCCCGGTAAAAACCAGGATCTGCATACTGACGATAGCGTCTTCCTGATCCACGGCCCTGGTAGGGCCATAAGTGGTGGGAGCGGAGAACCTCATTTCAACCTCCGTTTCTCCACCGGGCATCTGACCGGGCTCCGGTGCCTGTTCGCAGGCGCTCAGGAGCATGAGTGCAGGGATAAAAAGCAGGATTATTATTTTTATATTTTTCATCTTGATATTGACTTATCGTTTTTATGAGATTTTCCCCGGATCATATACCGTCGATAATCACGATCTTTTGCCTGTATCCGTTGACCGTTATCCAGAATTCATTGTCGCCCAGACTATAGTCAAAGATCATGAGCCCTCCCGATACTGCGCCCTGGGGCAGTTTGTCCCGGGGGACGGTAAGCGTCGCCATCACCGCATCGCCGGATACGATATCCACGGCTATGGTCTGGTACTGAGCCGATGGAAGTATGCCGAAACGGCCGGAAGTGTACTCCTTCCCATTCCCGCTGGGGCATACCAGCCCGGTATGTACAACGGCTTCTTCCCCCACGCCTTTCTTCCACATGTCCATGGCGGTCATGCTGCCGTAAAGTGCGATCCGGGGGGTGGAGGAAGACAGCGTGCCCGTAGCATCGCTGACATTCACTTCCACACGGCACGCCACATGCTGTAACGACATGGGTCTGGTCGACGAACTGTCCACCTTTTCGTAAAAGGTTTCCATACCCATGTAAAGTTCGTTAGCCGTGGGCATGCAGTCTGACGCGCCCGTTTTGGCGGGCATTTCCAGGCGGAGGTATTCGAGCTGGTCGTTCTCCACCCAATCGGGAATCGAAGCGGGATCGCCCTTTTCACTGGCAACGGCCCAGGCTACGATATCCAGGTTACCGTGCATGCGCAGGCCCTTGCGGAACCTGTACTCTTTCCCGCCCCTGACTTCTTCGTAAGGGACACTGATGCGCTGCAGGCATCTGCCGTCACGGAAAACGTACAGCACGATATCGTTACCGATCCGGCTGTCGAAATTCCCCTCTTCATATTCGTCGTCCAGGTCGAAACTTACAGTCAGGTAACCCGGGCAACCCGAATCTCCTTCCGGGAGGCATCCACTGAACAATATAGTCAATAGGAGTATCAGTAAATTCTTTTTCACTTTGACTATTTTAATTGGTTTAAATGTAGGCGGAGGGGAGTTTTTCCGGCTCCGCCTACGTTAAGAAGGTGTGTCTGTCGTAAAACCCTACATCTGGGTCTCATAGAAATTGATCCTCCATGCAGCGGGCGTGATCTGTACGTCTACGGAAGCGTCGCCCTTGCCGGGGATTATCGGATCGTCCGTTTCGGCTTCCTTCGGCGTACCGAAACCGGCGGTCTTTATCTCCTTGATGTTGACTTTATATACGCAGTTACGCAAAATATGGTAATCGTCGTCATGGGTCATGTTCACCCTCCAGTAACGGGTCTTGGTTTCGCCCTTGGATGCATCGACCACGAGGTCGGCCTTGATCATCACTGCGTATACGCTGAGCGGATCCCATCCTATCGAGCCGTTGTGCTCTTTTTCTGCGGGTTTGTTCTCATAGAAATAAACCGGTTCGCCGGAATCCTTGGTAAGGAACCAGTCCGAAAATCCGTTTCCCGAATAGTTGCTCGAATAAAAACCGTCGGCAAGGAATTCGGAATTGATATAGGTCTTGACCACGCCGCCGAAAGATATTCTCCAGTCAGCCCAAGGAATAGTGAGTTCGTTGGCTGCCGCTATGAACGAAGCGTCGCTGTTGCTGATGCCGTTGATGGCCACGTATCCTTTGAAATCGAAAGTTATATCGGCTGCGGTCACGGTTGTACCGTCTCCCCATACGTTTTCTATATCCTCCTGGCTGATCGTAATTGTCAGGTTATTGAATGTAGGCTGTGCCAGCTTACTTGTCAGGCGCGCCACGCCTATACCCACGCTGTTCTTCACGCCGTCGGTCACGGTAGCCACCGACTCACCTATCATTTCGAAGCCGTTTGTGCCGTAGCTTTCACGCGAGTTGGTCCTCGTGAAGGTACGTGCGGCCATACGGAGTTTCAGGTCGCTGTATTTTTCAGTCGCTCCAAGTGCTCCGAGTTCCATGTTGGCGGCAGCGACGAATTTCTTATTCTGTCCGCTGTTCACAACGATAGTGTACTTCGAATCGTCAGGATCGGCTATACGGATGTAACCGTTACCGTCTGAAGCGCCCATAGCCGACTGGCCGACCTTCGTGTCGGGATTGCCGTTCTGGTCGAAAACGTAAAATTCCAAAACCTTAATGGCGTTCTCCGCCGCACTGCCTTCTTCCTCTCCGGACGGGGCTTTGGTCATCGTGCTGTTGCCCAGTATAAGCTGGACTTCGGCGTCGTTCCCTGTTTCAGGGGTTTTTG
Organism: uncultured Tidjanibacter sp.; assembly: GCA_934663885.1. Lineage (GTDB taxonomy): Bacteria > Bacteroidota > Bacteroidia > Bacteroidales > Rikenellaceae > Tidjanibacter. The sequence continues at coordinate 6,971 of CAKUKW010000016.1, read as the reverse complement.
TCTTGTTGTCTTTCTGGCAACCAGATAATGCTGCCATTGCCACAATAAGGGCCAGGGTAAGAATCTTTTTCATGATAAATTTAGTTAATGGATAAAAGTAAGTTTTGAGTACTCTGAAATGATATATGTTTTTATTTTTCGATCTTGCGTGCCCAGTCTATCTGCTCAAGGTTGAGAGGCGCGTTCTCATCTCCTGCGTTTTCAGCTTTCGACAGGTATTCCTCCGCCTTTTCAAAATCCCTGAGCATCATATAACAGGCCCCGATATTATTCCACGAGCAGGGATCGGACTCGAATTCGAGCATGAGCTCCAGGGCTTCGGCGAACCGGAACTGCATCATAAGTTCGACCGCTTTGTTGATCGCCGTGACACCCCGGTTCTGCGGTGAATCCGGGTCTACCCATGTTGTCCGCCCATACTGGTCGGTCACCGCCGTGGCTACAGTGGCCCTGCGGTCTATTTCGTAATATACCTGTACGTAACCTGCACTACGCAGCGGGGGATAGAAGTTATCCAGCATGAACCTGTAGGGCGCGCCGCCGTCAAGTCCCTGCAACTCCCTTTTCCGGCTTTCCTGTTCCATGGTATAGGAATCTATTATGCGCAGGACGTCGTGTTTTTCCGCCATCGTCGAGTTCTCGACCTTTTCGCGCAACCCCTGCCAGTCTTCCCGCCCGTTGTAAAGCTCGAACAGGCTTTCGTTACGGACCGTCATCCGCGATTGTATATACCGTTTCACGGATTCCGCACGGTTCTGGGCCAGTTTTGTGTTCAGAGACAAAGACCCTTCGGGAGAAGCGTAACCGGCGATAAAAATATGTTTAAGGATCGCATTGGGGTCTTTTTCTATCAGTTCGAACGCTTTCAATATTGCCTGAAGAACATTGGCGTTATCTTCCATAGCCGTATCTATAACGCTCGACCCGACTTTGAATATGACCTTCGAACTTCCTTTATCCCTGTCTTTCAGCAATATATCATAGCGTTTAGAGTAATCTTCCATAGGATGCAGGAAAGGATTTTCGAGATCGTATTTTTCCAGTTCGGTCAGTGTGTATTCCAGCGGAGCGTCGTCGAAATAAGGCATCAGGTTATAATACAGAAGCCTGTCTTCGGATACGGTTATGGGAGTATCTTCCCATATTGAGGTGCATCCTTCAATAAAAGGGTATATAGATACGGACACCAGCTGCATCCACTCTTCGAACGGGACACTTGCGGTATACTTCAATACTTCGCGGGTAGAGCCGCGGATGATCCTGCGGTCGCCCTGCTCCCGTCCGGCCCTCTTTTCCTGGCGGGCCAGTTGCTTACCTACCATGCTTACCGGCGGAAGATTGACCATTTGCGTCCCTTCATTATACATTATAGGAATGAATGTTACTTTGTAGTTCCGCGGCAACCCCGCCGTTTCTATATCGAAGGACACTACAACCTCGTCGCCGGATTTCTTTATGGCAGGATTGTTTACTACAACTTCCACCGGGCCTTTAGCCGAGACGGAGGAAAGCATCAACCCGCCCAAAACCAATAATATGATTATTCTGAACTTCATTTTATATTCGTTTTATTTTATCATGTAAATAAGGGAGATACCAACGCGGGTAGGGCCGAAATAGTTGCGTTTAACATTCTTTTCCAGCTCGTCCCCGCATCTCGGACAGTCGAAACGATCATAATTCATGCGGCCGTAGCCCACGCCGATCTGCGCTTCGAGGTTCCAGTGTTTTCCGAGTATCCACTGGTAGCCGTATGAGATTCCGGCGCCGAAAATGCTTCCGTGATAGCGAAAGTCCCCGGAGCCCTTACCGAAAAGTAAAGGCAGTTCGTATTCCGATATGTTGTAGTATCCGAAAAAGCCGTGCGCGCCTACGAAATGTCCGCTGAAACGTTCGCAGAACCAGTATCGGTATTCGGCCGATACGGTCCAATGGGCCAGTTTCCTGTTTTCATCCCAGCAGCCTTCAAGACCCCACTGGTTATAGCTTCCCCTTACGTCTATAGTGGACTTGGGAGTAATGCCGAACTCGAATCCGAGGTTCGGGGTCAATGTCCCTATTCCGTACAGGAAGTTTATTTTTATTGCCATTCCGGGCAGCCGTTTTACGGGATTGGAGGACATATTGACCCAGCGGGCCATCTCGCGGTAAGTGTTGCTGTTGGCCCTCGATCGGACTGGTTCGGCTGCATTGACGCTGTCACCCGCTTTGAACAGTATGACAGGATCCGGCAGCAGGCCACCCTTTTCTACTTTCGGTACGGGTGAAAGAACCGGATCCGGTAGTTTTGCGGGAAGGACGATGGCCGGAATTCCCTTCTGGGGAATTATAAGGATATGCTCTCCCCTGATCATATAAGTTCGGCCGGTTCCGTAGAGCAGGTGCTTTAGTGCGTCTTCCAGAAGGATGGGTTTGGAAGGAAGGCTCACTTTACGGCCGACATCGAAGTTGGTATGGTTTACCGATATCCGATAGTCGGTTTGGTTCGCAATTTCTTTCAATGCCTCCCCTAACGTCGAGGCAGGGACTGAAAACCGGATCACCGGCTGCTGCGTTTGCGCCTGAAGCTGCCATACGCAGATGCCCGCAAGGAACAGCACTATCAATTTCCTTACTATCGCCGATGTCAGCCTTTGCTGGATAATAAACATGGTAAAAGTTCGCATTAGTTTTTTTCTATTTTTACTCTGGTTCCTTCTATGGTAAAGTTGAATTTGCCGCTCAGGCTTTTAAGTCGGAACAATGTTTCTTCGAGTGTCTCCGTTCCGTCCAGGATCAGCGTCATCGTATCGTCGGGCACGCCTACAGGCAGGAATCCCACCGTTACCCCATACATTTCGCCTACTCTGGCAAGGATTCCCGAAAGGGGGGCGTAACGGAATTCGGCAGGGCTTATCATCCACAGCGGTTTTACTGATTCTTCAGGCCGTATCTCGGTTTTGGTTGCGGGCTGGTCGTAAATCAGTTTCCTGCCTGCGGAAAGGTGCCGGGTACCGTCCGCGGACTGTACCGTTACTTCTCCCTGGTACAGAGAGAGGGTTGCCGTGACCTGTTCCGGGTAATCGGATATATTAAAACGGGTGCCCGTAACGGTGACTTTGAGGTTACTGGTGTGAACCACAAATGGATTTGCCGTATCCGCAGCTATGTCAAAGTACGCTTCTCCCGTTAACGCAACTACCCGGTTAGTTGCAAAATCCTCTTTATGCTCCATCACAGAGTATGAATTCAGCCATACTACCGATCCGTCCGCAAATACAACCTCGCGGGGAACGTCGTCGGCGGCCACGGAAATAGTCCTTGGGGATGCGGTCACCGAAGCCGTCCGCGTTTCTTCCACCGCGGCCACCATTTTCTGCCATATAAAATATGCCGTTCCACCCATAATAAATAATATTGTCATCGCCGCAGCGATTTTACCCACCCTGTTTCCCAACCGTACCCTTTTCGCCCGGCGGGTATAGCTCATTTCAGGTTTTATCAATGTGCCCGTTTCACCGCAAATCCCCAAACGGGATGTCAGTCTACGGAACGCCATGTCCGTTTCAGTGTCATGGTCACGCTCGCGGTCGACCGTCACCGTTTCATCCCAAAGATCCTTCAGGGCAGCCTCTTTCTCTTCCCTGTGGATGTCGCTCGAGAACCAGGCGTTGAATTCCCCCTGCGTTTTCTGCGAATACCGGCCGGAAATATAAAAGAGTATGATCTTTGAAACTATTTCAGCCGATCTGTTTGCCATCGCTTATCATCTTGTCTTTATCAAAGAGCTTTAGGTGTATTACCCGGCAGGCTCTTTTTGCTAACTTAATATATACCCGTTTTCACGGGTTCACTTCCCGTTTTATTTAAAATATTTTTCCAACATACTGTCAAACAGTGTAATACAATAACAATGTAACTTTTGGCACAAAAAACAATCCCCCGGCCGGCCTCCCGTACGGGGGCCCGCATAAATAAAAATGGACATTTAAAGGGAAGTCCTGCCCCCTAAGCTAAATGCGGATAGATAAAATGTATTTCGTAGGTTTCTCCTGTTAGGGTATCTTATGATGCGGGGTTGTTACCTAAGTAAAAGCAGGATTATCAAGGCCGTCAGGACCTCACGTATATCCTTGAGGGCATAAGTGATCTGCTTTTCGACCGCGTTTTTACCGATATTCAGTTTTTTAGCGATCTCTTCATTGGTCATGCCTTCGTAGCGGCTCAGCTCGAATATGCGTTTCCGCTGTTTGGGCATGCGGCTCACGGTAAGGTTGATCAGCAGTTCGGTCTCCTTTGCTATTATCACTTCGTCCGTATCATTCGCGGCGCTCCATTGCCATTCCTGGTAAAATCCGGCATCGATAACTTTCTTTTTTTTGAAATAATCGTATGCTTCATTACGTGTGATAGTATACAGGTAAGCCCGGAAATTTTTGCCTGCGTCAAGTTTCTCTCTGTTCAGCCATACTTTGGCAAAAACTTCCTGGCAGATCTCCTCCGCGTCGTCGCGGGATTGTGTAAGGGAGTGCAGGAAATTAAGTACAGGTTTATAAAATGCGAAAAAGATCCTGTTGAAAGCGTCGTAATTGCCTTGACGCAGGTCATCTATCCATTGGCCGGGAATTGTAGGCTCGTTTGCGCCCACGGAAGTCGCTTTACGGGAAATACCGGCATACGACATCGCGTCTGTTTCGGGGAGTTTCTTCTTTTTCATTTTATTCTTCTCTCGGGGAAGGGGGAATATAAGGATATCATGGCATTGCTGCAATTGTATCCGTATGGTACAAAAGTATAACCTATCACCCCATCATAAAATAATATTTGCCTTTATTGAAAAGAAGTAGCTGTGATAATAAAAATATCGCATTGACGGCTGTTTGTCGTTTTTTGAGGCACGGGTCATTATTTGTGTTCATCGGCTACATATATTCCATATCATTTCCGCCGTTAAGTTTGTTTTTACGCAATAGAAAAACTGCGTTTCAATTTGTACGATATGGTTGTATTATAGAAATTCGCAATTATCGACATCAATTATGATTATATTGTAAATATGCATCAAAATATTATAATTTATCATCGTAAAAGAATGAAACCAAACAAATTATTAGTAAAGCGGAAGTAAATAAAATAAAATTTGATTCATATATAGTCTGTTTTTGGGCTGATAATGATTAATTTTGGAAATTCTTTATAAATATGACGCAGGGCCGAAAGGACGAGCCTGACTGATTCGAACCAGTCGGAGGTACGGCTTATATTCTGCAAATAAAAACTACCGCCATGCTTTTGTACGTTAAAGAACACACCAGCTGTTTCAATTATAACCGGAAAGGGGAATCTGCCCTGGAAGTTTTTAATTATGAAAACGGGGATTTTATCGAAAAAGATTCTTTTGATAATTCCATCGTATTTATCACTTCCGGAAGCTGCCGCGTTTCTTCAGGTACTTTTTTGAATACCGAGATCGCCGATAAAAAAATACTACTCTTCCCACCCGGTGCGCATTTCCAAATAGAATTCATGGAGAAGTCCACCATAATTATATGCCATGCGACTGAATTGGTAAGGCTGTGCGAATGTACGCCTATCGAAAAATTACTTCCCGAAAAATCTTCAGGACATTTTTCGCCGGAATTCAACATGCTGGATATTAACGGGCAGATAGAAGGATTTTTAAACGAGTTCATTAAACACACCAATAACGGGCTGAAATGTATCTATTATTCGGAGCTCAAGAACAAAGAGTTGTTCTACCTTCTCAGGGCATATTACAAAAAGGAGGATTTGGCCCGGTTTTTCCAGCCGCTGCTCAGCAACGACGCGCGCTTTACCCAGTTTATCTATAAAAATTACCGTAAGGTGAACAGCGTCCAGGAATTGACGGAACTCTCTTTCTACAGCGTTTCGGGTTTCAAGAAGCAGTTCACTAAAGTATTCGGTGTTTCGGCTTCGGAATGGATGCGGGAGCAAAAGGCCAAAAACATTTATCACGAACTGAACTGCTCTTCACTTACTATAAAAGAGTTATGCCACAAATATGAGTTTGCTTCCGTCTCGAGTTTCAATGCATTCTGCAAGCAGCATTTCGGCCTCCCCCCCGGAGAAATCCGCAAACAATTGATGGTGGAGCAGTAGAGGCGAATTAAATCTTACCTCACGGTAAATTTTATCCTCCGGGAATTTCCCGCATCATCGGTAAGCGTAAGCAGATGGTCGCCACGCTCTGCCCTGAGGGCTATTTGGTGGGACGAATCCGTGAAACCCACATATTCTTCGTCGACATACCAATATATTACAGCATCCCGCCCGGCATGCGCGGCACTGAAGACAAATTTCTCCTGCTCGCCCGTAAAACCTTTCGGCAGATAAAGGACGGCCCCGTTTTCGGGATAAATGATGTCGATGGAGCGCTCCGAAGGCTGGCGGCAACCGGGTTTATAAGGAGGCATGGGCCTGTAATCCATATTATACATACGGTAATAGTACTCCTGCGCTGGAGGGAGGACGAACCATCCGCGGGTAACAATTTCCGAAACCGGATAGCACGAACTGTTGACCCTGTATCTTTCGTCTGCCGACAGGTGCACGGTTCTATGGTAAGGGCATACACGCGTATCGATGCCCACGGCTGGAATGTAAAGGGTGTCGACCTTTTCACAGATTCCGGAGGCCCTGTGACCGCTGTGGCGGCAAATGGCCGCTCGTTCCATTTCGTCGTACGGCATAGCAAACCATCCGCTCCCTGGAAGCGTCGAGAAAATATCGAACAGCACCGGAGCAGCATTTCCTACGCCGGTAAGACCCGGACGCCCTTCCCCTGAAGCATTGCCGGCCCATACCCCGACTACGTAGCGCGGCGTTACCCCTATGGCCCAGGCGTCGCGTCCGCCATAGCTGGTTCCGGTTTTCCAGGCCACCCGTTTCATCGACTCGAACTGCTGCCAGTCGGACTCCTCTTCGGGGCGGCTGAGCGACGACATAGCGTC
>CAKUKW010000015.1 GCA_934663885.1 uncultured Tidjanibacter sp. | reverse complement strand
CGGGACGCACGCCTTCGTGGTCGCATGCCAGCATCTTGCCAGTACGGCCGATACCGGTCTGCACTTCGTCGGCCATGAAAAGCACGTTATGCTTTTTGCAAAGCTCGGAGGCTTTCTTCAGGAAACCTGCATCGGGAACGTATACACCTGCCTCGCCCTGTATCGGTTCCACGAGGAAACCTGCCACGTTAGGATCCTGCAAAGTCTTTTCCAGCGCCTCGATATCATTGTAGCTTATCTTAATGAACCCCGGTGTGAATGGAGCGTAGCCGCTGTAGGCATCCGGATCGGTCGACATCGAAACGATGGTTATCGTACGGCCGTGGAAGTTGCCGTCGCATACCACTATCTTCGCCATTCCGTCGGGTATACCCTTCTTCATGTAAGCCCACTTCCGGCAAAGTTTGAGGGCGGTCTCGTCGGCCTCCGCGCCTGTGTTCATAGGCAGCACCTTGTCGTAACCGAAATACTTCGTAATGTATTCCTCCCACTCGCCGAGGACGTTGTTGTAAAAAGCGCGCGAAGTAAGCGTAAGCTTATTCGCCTGCTCGGTCATAGCGCCCACGATCCTGGGGTGGCAATGCCCCTGGTTCACGGCCGAGTAAGCCGAAAGGAAATCGTAATACTTTTTGCCGTCGGTATCCCATACGTAGATACCTTCGCCGCGTTCCAGAACTACCGGAAGCGGATGATAGTTGTGGGCGCCGTAGCGCTCTTCCCTGTCGATGTATTGCTGTACTGTCATGATTAAAATATATTTTTATGGTTAGTGCCTGAGATCATACACAAGGGGTTATTTATATAATTAGTTTGCAGCCCCAAATGATTCAAAAGTTCCCAAAGGTAATTAATAGGAATCAATTTCCCAACACAATTGAAAATAATATCCGGTACTGTATATCCATGGTTTTTTCGCATTATCGCATAAATATGCAATATGCATGGAGCTATTAAATAACCATTCAGGCCACCCTGTAATGAGCGGCCTGAATGGTTATTATCAAGGAATATAAACTGCTATTCTTTCACGCACCTGACCGCCATGCCCTGCGCCCGGGTATCTTTCATCACCGTGGCAATTCTGCCTGACATCACCGGGTAATACTGGCCGTAAAGCTCGGGATATTCGGGATCGCCGCTTGCTGTTCCGGCAGTGCCGAACCATATACCGCCGTACGGCGCACCGTTGGCGTCGATGTTAAGTCCCCCCGTGTAGTTAACGCGGGTACCGGATCCGGCGAGCCACCAGTCGGTATCGTTAAGCAAACGGCCGTTATTCTCCCAAGTCGTGTTGTTGCGGGTGAGGAAACCGTAAGGGGTTTTGCCCGCGGCATCCGAAACGGGAATCTTCCAGCCCAAGGGGCACGGGTCGTAGATGCTCTTCTTCATCGAAATGCCTCCCCAGAAATCGTCGTCCGGAGCGTCGCCCCAGTCGCGGGTGTCGTAAGTTACCGTGTAGAATACCATCGGGTTTAGGATAGAGAGGGCTAGCGTCCCGCTCTGTGAAGCACGCGATTCGAAACCGGCCAGCTCATTACCATCTATGTCATATATCTTCCGTTCCACTTCCGTCACGGCCGCCGAAGCCGTAAAAGGATCCTTGCGGCCCCACTGGTAAAGCAACCCGAATGCCTCAGTGCTGCCCGGAGTGGAAGCGGTGGCCCCGAGGTGCCTGTCCATAAACGTCCAGCGTGAACCGTCGCCATAAGTTTCGGGAGTGGTAAACGCTTTTACGGAAGGATCGAAACCGGGGACTATCCAAAGATGCCAGCTCCAGAGGATTTTACCTGCGGCATCCTTTACGCATACCACCGCGTTGCCTGCTCCCCCCGAAATATTTACCAGTATAAGCTGCTCTTCAGGGTTGGAGAATACTTTCGTCACGAGTCCTGTCGCATCCTGCCAAAGCAACTCGGCCGACACCCATTCGCCTGCCTTTTCTGTAGCAGAGGTTCCTTTATAGGCAGCTTTTACCGCGTACAATCCCGCACCCGTGGTTACAAGGTAACTGTTCGCGTTTGCAGAGGGGTTCAATAAATCAGCGTCGAGGCCTTTTTGGACGGCGTCCACTATCGCATTGCCTCCATCGTATCGCACTTCTATCTTTGCCTCCCTGTCTTCCATCCCGGTGTATTCCCGGGTCGAAACGATAACATGGCCGTTGCCGCTACCCGACTCAATAGAAAAACCGAGCCATCCGGCCTCACTGGTTATTTGCCAGTCGCAGTTGGCGTTAATGGTAAGCACCTTGCGGCCGCCAAGGGCATCGAATTCAAGGTTTCCGGCCGCGTTAAGTTCGGGTATCGCTCCCGTATCCCTGTTACAGCCTGTCATTACCAGCGCCAGTCCCGCAACAAATGCAGGAATGAGCATCATTATACAGGCAGCCTTCCCATTCTTTGTTACTAATATTTTCATAAGAATGCATTTTGCGCTTTTGTTCCCGAAAGCGGTTTAACAGATAGGGTTAAGAAAGGCGGAACTCCCCCAGCACGGCCTGATAAGCCCGCCGCACCCAGATGGGCCCTTCCCTGATTTTAAGGTTGTACACAAAGTTAGCATTAAAATACTCAGAAGCACCACAAAGACACAATAAAAAAGCCGTAAAATACCATTTTCCGGACATACGGAATATTTATATTTTCGGCCCGGCCGATGGGGACTTCATTTATCCTCAATGGTTAACGATATCAAATTACATATAATCCCCATTTTGCCGCTTAAGTTTGCCGGAATAAAGATTTGTTAATATATTTGCATCTCATTCCGCCATTTAACGGAAATGTGTAACCTAAACGGCAAAAAAAACCTTAAAACTATCAATTGAATCATGCCTAAAGTATCAGACAGGGGACATGTACTTCCCGCATCCCCGATCCGTAAACTCGTACCGTTCGCCGACCAGGCTAAAGCCCGTGGTACCAAAATCTACCACCTGAACATCGGCCAGCCGGATATCCCGACGCCTCAGGTAGGACTGGACGCACTGAAGCACATCGACCGTAAAGTACTGGAATACAGCCCGAGCGACGGCCTCGCCTCGCTCCGCAAAAGGATGGTCGAATACTACAAGACTTTCAATATAGAGCTCGCTCCGGAAAACATTATCGTTACTACCGGCGGTTCCGAATCGCTCCAGTTCGCGTTCATCTCATGCCTCAACGAGGGCGACGAACTAATCATTACGGAGCCGACGTACGCCAACTACATGTCGTTCGCCATTATGAACGGGGTTAAAGTGCGCACGATACGTACTAACATCGAGGACGGTTTCGCACTTCCCCCGATCGAAGAGTTCGAGAAACTCATCAACGAGCGCACCAAGGCCATACTTATCTGCAGCCCGAACAACCCAACGGGTTACATATACAAGGCCGAAGAGATGTACAAGCTACGCGACCTTGTAAAAAAACACGACCTTTTCCTCTTCTCGGACGAGGTTTACAGGGAGTTCCGCTACACGGACGACGAATACGTATCGGCCCTTCATCTGGAAGGCATCGAGGACAAGGTGGTCGTTATCGACTCCGTTTCGAAACGCTATTCGGAATGCGGCATCCGCGTCGGATTCTTCGTAACACGCAATATGGAGGTACGCAGCGCCGCTATGAGGCAGGCACAGGCCCGCCTCAGCCCGCCTCTTATAGGTCAGATCGTCGCGGAAGCGTCCATAGACGCCCCTGCTTCCTACATGAAAGCCAACTACGACGAATATATCAACCGGCGCAACGTGCTTATCGAAGGCCTCAATAAGATACCGGGAGTATTCACGCCCATGCCTACCGGTGCGTTCTACACGATAGCCCGCTTCCCTGTCGACGACAGCGACAAGTTCTGCGAATGGCTCCTGAAAGAGTTCAGCTACGAAGGCGAGACGGTAATGTTCGCTCCAGGATCGGGATTCTACTCGACACCGGGAGCCGGACATAATGAAGTCCGCATCGCCTACGTCCTTAACGTGGAGGAATTGAAACGCGCGATGGTCATCCTTGAAAAAGCGCTGGAAGAATACCCCGGCAGGACTTTATAAAACAATGCGATATGGTACGGCCGGCGGATTATGCCGGCCGTATTCTTAAATATTTGCGAATCCATGCCGGATTTATGCAGGTAAGGAATATAATAATTTACGATATATGAAAATAGCTGTAGTTGGAACCGGATACGTCGGGCTGGTGTCGGGAGCGTGCTTTTCCGATATGGGCATGGACGTGACCTGCGTCGATATCGACCGCGCCAAGATAGACAACCTAAATGCCGGAATAATCCCTATCTACGAACCGGGGCTGGAGGAGCTCGTCACTAAAAACCGGGCCGCAGGCCGGTTGCGTTTCATCACAGAACTGGCGGACGGGATAAACGATTACGACGCTATATTCTGCGCCGTGGGAACCCCTCCCGGTGAAGACGGCAGCGCAGACCTGCAGTACGTTCTGGACGTGGCCCGCACTGTCGGAAGGCTCATTAACCGCTATGTAGTTTTCGTAACGAAAAGCACCGTACCCGTAGGTACCGGCGATAAGGTGCGGGCAGCCATTGCCGAAGAGCTCGGCAAAAGGGGAGCAAAAGTGGAATTCGACATAGCGTCCAACCCCGAATTCCTTAAAGAGGGAGCTGCGCTGGCAGACTTCATGAGCCCCGACAGGATAGTGGTAGGGCTGGACAACGACCGTGCAAAAGAGATAATGGACAGGATCTACAAGCCCTTCCTGCTCAATAACTACCGGATAATATATACCGACATACCCTCGGCCGAGATGATAAAATACGCCTCGAACGCGATGCTCGCTACCCGCATATCCTTCATGAACGATATTGCCAACCTGTGCGAACTGACAGGGGCCGACGTCGACATGGTACGCAAGGGCATAGGCACCGACACACGCATAGGGAATAAATTCCTGTACCCTGGGATAGGTTACGGCGGCAGCTGTTTCCCGAAGGACGTGAAGGCCCTCGTTCGCACCGCCGCAGACAAAGGCTACGACATGGAGGTGCTCCGGGCGGTAGAAAGCGTCAACGAACGGCAGAAATCACTACTCTTCCGCAAACTGGAAAAATATTTCGGCGGGGAGCTCAAAGGCAGGACGGTGGCTTTATGGGGACTTTCCTTCAAGCCCGAAACCGACGACATGCGCGAAGCCCCGTCACTGGTAATAATCAAACACCTGCTGGACGCCGGCTGTACTGTCAACGTCTACGACCCCACGGCCATGGACGAAGCCCGCAAACACCTGGGGGCTTCGGTGAACTATTTTACGGAGAAATACGCCGCAGCGGAAGGGGCCGACGCGCTGATGCTTCTCACCGAGTGGAAGGAATTCAGGGTTCCCGACTGGAGCAGGCTGGGTGAAATAATGAAAAATCCGCTTATTTTCGACGGCCGCAATATTTACGACGGGAGGGAAGTTTCTTCCAAAGGTTTCGAATATTACAGGATAGGTAAATGACCCGGTTAGGCGCAATAATAGACCCTTGCACAATCGCTGCAGGGGTTTTTCTTTTGACTCTCAAACGTGCACTATGTAATAAAATGGCAAAATCCACTTATGCGGGAACCAGCCAGGGAAAATGATACTGCCGGGAATAACCGGGAGATAAAAACCACCCGTCACGTTTATTGCAAGACGGGTGGTTTTATTTTGACGGTTAAGATACCGGCTACTCCATCGGCATGACCCTGACTTCGATATCGCTTCCCAGTAGCAGTTTTTCCAGCTTTTTGATATCGGTTTTCTGGTCGGTCTGCCCGTAATGATAGGGATAGAAAATTTTTGGTTTTATCGCCCTGGCAGCCTCTGCTGCCTGTTCGACTGTCATGGTATACGGCTGGTTGACGGGCAGGAAAGCAATATCGATATCCTTAAGCGCCATCATTTCCGGCGTAGGCTCCCCGTCCCCGGCAATATATATCCTGGTGCCACCGATGGATAATATATATCCGTTGTCACGCCTGTCCCGCGGATGGAATATATCCCTTCCGGGCGTAGTATTATAGGCCGGCATTACCTGGATTCCCACCCATTCGCCTATTATTGTCGCATCGCCGCTTTTCATTACTTCGCCCCGCCCCATTTCGTCGACCACCGTTTGTGTCGAAATGAACCTGGTTCCGGCTTTGGATAACTGCATGACCAGATCCTTGTCGAGATGATCGTCGTGCTGGTGGGTGACCAGTATCAGGTCGGCTTTCGGGGCGTCCGAATAATCGGCGAAAGTTCCCACAGGGTCTACGTAAATATATTTTCCGGCGTATTCCATGGCCAGGCTCGCGTGCCCGAGGAACGAAATAGCCAGCCTTTCGCCGCTACCAAGAGTTATTACATCGCTGGTATTCATCATATTACATTTTAATTTATCTTTAGGGTTTCAGCATTATTACGAATATATAAAAAACAAATCTAAAAACATCCCGGAACTCCGTAAATTATTTCGATTATTTCAAAATATATACCAAGGGGCCTGGAAACAGACAATTATTGCCTTGATTTCCACATCTTCCTGTATTACATTTGTGATAACATAGTCCGAATAGCCTAAATCATTGATTAACTAAAACTATCTAAAATCAACCAACATGGCACTTTCAAAACCAAAAAAGAACTTTATCCTTTATATGGGTATATTTCTTCTGATGATAACTTTCATACTCTCTCTAATCAATAATGATTTCCAGATCAGTGTCAAATTGATCGTTTCGAATTTGATCGGCTGGCTTGCCGGTATGGGGGCAATGGTTTTATTGATTAAGTACACGAGGTTAGGCGACGGACTGGAAAAATCAAAATAAGGAAGAGGGTCAGAATCCGCCGGCGGTATTTTGTCACTAATATAAAAACAGTTGGATTTAATATCCAGCTGTTTTATTATTATAATTCGAATTATATTCACTATCTTTGCACGCTTATTCCCTCGCGGGAATCCTATACATAAAGTCTAACTATTTAGTTTAAAAAAGTTAACATCAAAATGGAAGAAAACAAAGTAATTGAAGAGGGTATGGAAAACGTCGCAGCCGAAGCGGTTGCCGAAACTCCGGCCGTCGAACCGAAGCCTGAAAAAGAGGAGGCCGCAGACGAAAGGGCCGCCCAGGAGGTAGAAGAGGTAAAAGAAGAAGCAGCCGAAGCTGAGGCCAAAATGGACGAAACAGCGGTGGAGGCCGACGCCAAACCCGTAAAGCCTGCTAAAGCGCCTAAAAAAGAGACAAAGCCTGCTGCCGAAAAAAAGGAAGAAGGCTTCAAAAAAGTAGCCAACGATGATTTCGACTGGAATTCTTTCGAAAACGAACTCGACCTTTACGGCGACAACGCTGCCAAGGAAAACATCGCTTCCGAGTACGACAGGACGCTGTCCAAAGTACAGGTAGGCGAAGTGGTCGAAGGTACCGTCATCGCCGTGAACAAACGCGACGTTACGGTCAACATCGGCTACAAATCGGAAGGTATAATCCCCGTTGCCGAGTTCCGCTACAACCCCGACCTCGCCATCGGCGAAAAGGTGGAGGTTTACGTGGAAAGCGCTGAGGACCGCAAAGGCCAGCTCCAACTTTCGCACAAGAAAGCACGCCAGCTCAAATCATGGGACCGCGTGAACCAGGCCCTCGACAACGACGAAATAATAAAGGGTTACATCAAGTGCCGCACGAAGGGCGGTATGATCGTGGACGTATTCGGAATCGAGGCATTCCTCCCCGGATCGCAGATCGACGTGAAACCCATCCGCGACTACGACATGTACGTCGACAAGACTATGGAATTCAAGGTCGTTAAGATCAACCAGGAGTTCCGCAACGTAGTCGTTTCGCACAAAGCGCTCATCGAGGAAGAGCTCGAGCAGCAGAAGAAGGACATCATGTCCAAACTCGAAAAGGGACAGATCCTCGAGGGTACGGTCAAGAACATCACCTCCTACGGCGTATTCATCGACCTGGGAGGCGTGGACGGCCTTATCCACATCACCGACCTCAGCTGGGGCCGTGTGAACCATCCCGAGGAGATCGTTCAGCTCGACCAGAAGCTCAACGTCGTTATACTCGACTTCGACGACACCAAGAAACGTATCGCCCTCGGTCTCAAGCAGCTCTCCCCGCATCCTTGGGAAGCCCTCGACCCGAACATCAAGGTAGGCGACAAAGTGAAAGGCAAAGTTGTCATGATGTACGACTACGGCGCGTTCATCGAGATCGCTCCCGGAGTGGAAGGCCTTATCCACGTATCGGAAATGTCGTGGAACCAGCACCTCCGTTCGGCGCAGGACTTCATGAAGATAGGCGACGAGATCGAAGCCGTGGTTCTCACCCTCGACCGTGAAGAGAGGAAGATGTCGCTCGGCATCAAACAGCTCACTTCCGACCCGTGGGAAGGCATCGAAGATAAATATCCCGTCGGCTCTCGCCACACTGCCAAGGTACGAAACTTTACCAACTTCGGTATTTTCGTAGAGATAGCGGACGGTATCGACGGCCTTATCCACATTTCGGACCTGAGCTGGACCCGTAAGGTCAAGCATCCGGCCGAAATAACCAACATCGGCGCCGACATAGACGTAGTAGTCCTCGGTATCGACAAGGAGAACCGCCGCCTCAGCCTGGGCCATAAACAGCTCGAAGAGAATCCGTGGAACGATATCGAAGATAAGTTCGCAGTGGACACCGTCCATGAGGGAACCATCACCGAGATTACCGACCGCGGCGCTGTAGTATCGCTCGGCGATAATGTGGAAGGCTTCGCAACAACCCGCCAGCTCCAGAAGGAAGACGGCACCACCGCGAAAGCAGGGGAAACGCTCCCGTTCAAGGTTACCGAATTCTCGAAGATGACAAGGCATATCAGCCTCTCGCACGCACGCACCTACGAGGAGGCGCGCCGCGCAGAAGAGAAAGCCGATAAAGCGGCGAAGAAAGACGCTTCCGACAGCACCAAGGCTAACATCAAGAAGATCAATGCCTCTTCCGAGAAGACCACTCTCGGCGACATCACGGGCCTCGCAGAGTTGAAAGCCCAGATGGAAGCTGCCGAAGACAAGCCTAAGAAAGCCGCTCCAAAGAAAGAGGAGGTTGAAGAGGCTGCCGAATAAATAGTATTAGAGTCTGTGTAAATTTTATTTAATAATTTTCACACAGACTTTTTAGTTAGTCGGGCGGAACGGTTATAATGTTCCGCGGTTATCTAAAAAGCCTATATGACCTTTAAAATAACCATATTGGGTACAGGTTCGGCCCGTCCGACGACATACAGGCACCACTCTGCTCATGCACTGAACGTGCATGAGCAGTTTTATTTGGTGGATTGCGGGGAAGGTACGCAGGTACGACTTCTGGAGGTAGGCATACACCCGTTGAAGCTCAATGCTGCTTTCATCTCGCACCTCCACGGCGACCACGTTTACGGGTTGTTCCCGCTGATTTCGTCAATGGGTATGATGGGACGCAAAACGCCTTTTACCATTTTCGCTCCCGCCCCCTTCGGCGAACTGATGGGGTGCCACTTCCGCTATTTCGATAACCGGCTCCCTTTCGAGGTGCTCTATAAAGAGGTCGAAACGCGGCAGCACGCCCTCATTTTTGAAAGTAAAGTGATGGAGGTATGGAGCGTACCTCTCAGGCACCGCATCCCGACCACGGGATATATTTTCCGTGAAAAAACGCCTCCTTTAAATATTAAAAAGGAAACCATCGAGCGTTACGGATTGGGAATCGCTCAGATAACCGCGGCAAAAAGAGGTGAGGACATTTTTTCGGATAACGGAGTTCTCATTGCTAAAAACGCGGACATCACTTACACACCCTACCCTCCCCGGAGTTACGCCTATTGCAGCGACACGCAGCCCTCGGGGAAAGTAGCCAGCCTTGTAAAAGGGGTGGATTTGCTCTACCATGAGGCTACCTTCATGGAAAATGAAAAGGCGATGGCGAAAGAAACGGGGCATTCCACGGCATTGCAGGCGGCGAAAACGGCCGCTACGGCGGAAGCGGGCAGGTTGCTCATCGGGCATTTCTCGTCGCGTTACAAGAATGCCGGGCCGCTTGTGGAAGAAGCCCGGACCCTGTTCCCCGAAACTTACGCCGCGGTGGAGAAAGAAACTTTCCAGATAGATGTCGTAAAAGAAAGGCACGGCTAACTAAGAGTATGTTTAAACAGGTTCTAAACGGGGTTGTTGACAATATGTAGAAAAAAATGACAATGTACAGGGTTTACAAACATATATCCAAACCTGAACACTCCCGAGCGGCGAGGGAAGAGTTGGGTATATCCCGGGATGAAATCATAGACTCGTCAACGCTCCGCACCCTTCTCCATGCAGGAGGGCTTACCCAGAAGATGAATACGGTCATCGGCTCCCTCATCGCAGAAGAAGGGCTATGGAATGAGGCCCTCGACCTTGCCATGAGCGACAATGGACAGACTGCCTTCAGGGCATCATGGGCCCTTGAATGGGCCTATGCCACCAACATGGACTATTTTGAGCGGTTCATCCCGCGGTTTTTCACGGATTACCTGGCGGCTTCCAACGAAAGCGTGAACAGGGTGTACTCGAAAATGGCCTGCGACATGATGCGGCGCGGGGTACTTCGCCTTGACGACGAGCAGGCACTTATGGTGGCAGAAAAGGCTTTCGACCTGCTTGTAAACCCCGATACGGCCGTTGCTGTTAAAGTATGGCAAATAGAATTGCTGTCCGATTTATCATGCCGTATCGACTGGATAGAGGAAAACCTGACGGAGATTGTGCGTATCATGTCCGAGAAACCGGACTGCACACCGGCCGAGGCCGCCCATGCACGCCATTATTTCAGGCGGCTGGCAAAACGGCGTTAACATGACTCCCGACCGCAGCCGTAATACATCCGCACCTGTACCATATCTTCCTCGAATGATATTTTCCAAGCCGTCAAATATGTTGACGGCAATGTAAACTATTTTGACAATACAAGTGCAATCTTCACGTTGTATTGCCTTTACTTTCAATAATATAATATTTAAGGCACAGTCTTGGCAAGTATGTTCATGTAAATGTAAGCTGTCATATTATTGAAATGAAAGGTATATTAAAGAATTTCTGCGCGACCGTCAGGAGATTTAAGGTGGCTTCCGCCCTGAACATGCTTGGGATGAGTATAGCTTTCGCCGTTTTCCTTATAATTACGATATCCGTAAGGTTCGAATACGGTTTCGACCGGTTCCATAAGAACAAAGGGCATATCTTCCAACTGGAGAATATGCGCGACGATAAAATCTGGGAAAGCAATTTTTCAAGGCCCCATATAGAAGCCCTTATCGCTTCTTCGCCCCATATCGTTGCCGGAGGCGTATATATGGACGCCAGCGCCTACTCTCTTGCCTTTTCGGCGGACGAAGATCCAGATGCGCCCGGATTCCTCGATAGTTTTATACGGGTTACATCCGGCTTTACAGATGTCTTCGATTTCGATATGACACAAGGAAGCAGTGAAGCGCTACGCGAGCCTGACAAAATCCTGATACCCGAAAGCCTTTCAAAAAAGCTGTTCGGTAATGAACCAGCGGTAGGCCGTACGCTGTATTTCGCGGAGGCAAGGGCATTGGGTAAATCACTGCAATTCCATCACATGAGCATAAACACCGCACCGGTGATAGGTGGTGTGTTCAGGGATTTTCCTGAAAATTCACGCCTGCGGAACGTGATATATATGCCCATCCCGGAAGCTGAAATGATGAATGATCCGTATACGGGATCGTACTACGGGTATGTCCGGCTCGACGACCCACTGGCAATCGATCAAATAGTTGCCGATTTCAAATCGCATTATTCGGCGCAGCTTGCCGATATGAGGGTCGATGATATACGGCTCAGGCCTATTGAAGAGCTGTATTTCTCAGGAAACATCCGGAACGACAATACCCCGACCGGCAACAGGCAGACTACTGACATGTTGCTGCTCGTCGCATTTCTGGTGGTTGCCATAGCATCGATCAACTACGTCAATTTTTCAATTGCACTTACGCCTGTAAGGATAAGGAATATCAATACCAGGAAGATAATGGGACAACCCGTATCGTCGATACGGGGAAACCTTGTAATGGAATCGGCGCTAATCTGCGTCTGTGCATTCGTGATCTCCGCTTTTGTTGTGTGGCTCATTCATGAAAACGGCCTTCTTGAAAAGTTATTGGGATATAATATTTCCATGAATTCCAATATCCCCCTTTTCGCACTTACCGGCGTATTATCCTTGGCAGTGGGTGTGTTAGCCGGCCTTTATCCCGCATGGCACATGACATCATTTCCTCCTGCAATGGTAGCGAATGGCTCTTTTTCTGTTACATCAAGGGCTAAACTGGTGCGTAAATCGCTTATCGGATTCCAATATATAGTATCTATCGCGTTGATCATTTGCGCTCTTTTCGTAAATATCCAGAATAAGTACATAAGAAGTTTCCCATTGGGTTTCGATAAGGAGAACGTATTGGAGGTACGGCTTCCGCTTTCCGTCGCGGCACTGAAAACCGAAACCTACAGGCAGCGGCTGATGTCACACAGCGATATCAAAGGTGTGGGCTTTACCGACACCCCCTTTGTTTCCGACGAATCACGCAGTTTCATAGCTTATTACTATAACGGGGAACGCCATTACCAGCATTGGATCGGCGTGTCGTATGAAATGCCGGAAGTGATGGGGCTGCAAATCGTGGAGGGTCGGGGTTTCTGCCCGGGTGACGAACTTCGCGATGACGACCTCGCGGTTTGTATAATCAACCAAACCGCCGCGAACGAAATTGGTGCCGTGGTCGGGGAATACATCTACGAAAACCGGACGAACGTCGAAATAGTCGGCATCTACGAAGACATAAATTTCAAGTCCCTGTATAACCCGGTCGGGCCGTTTGCATACTATACCTCCGCACCGGGAAAGTACAGAAGGAGCAGTCCCGAGTTGTATTCATACATCCGCATATCACCGCACGATCCGCAGGCGTCCATAGACCATATACGAAATGTCCTCGCCGAACTGGAACCCAGCTATCCTGCCGAGATTATTTACATCGATCAGTCTATTGCAAACCTTTACCAGAAAAGCCTCAAACAGGCTATGATGATCACTATTTTCAGCCTGATAGCAGTTATTCTTTCTGTAATAGGCGTATTCGGATTAGTGGTATTCGAGGCACAGGGGAGAAGAAAAGAGATCGCAATCCGTAAAGTAATGGGAGCCAGCGTACGGGAAATACTCATAATGCTTAACGGAGGTTTCGCCAGGATAGTCCTGATATGCTTCATCATCGCGGGGCCGCTGGCATGGTACGGCGTGAGAATGTGGCTTAAAAGCTTTGCCTATGCGACTCCTGTGCATATTTGGGTTTTCTTCGCAGCTCTTTGCCTTGTCATGTTGCTTACCCTGTTCACGGTTACTTTCCAGAGCTACCGGGCCGCTGTGGAAAATCCGGCAGAGGCCATCAAAAGGGGATAAAACCAATTAATTAACCGGGCATTAAAATGTAAAAGGGCCCCGAAATCCGGAGCCCTTTTACATTTTACATATCTCTCTTTGCAGAAGGAGGATTACTCCTGTCGGGACGGAATATCAGGAACAGCACTCCTCCGATTCCCATACCCGCTACAGGTATTATGACAGCGTACACTATGGATTTAATGAATGGCCATCCGGCAAGGGTCATACAAACCGTAAACACTATAAGCGTGAGTATTGCTATGGCGGCCACGCTTACCCTCTTTACCTGCTTGCGCGTAACCGGCCAGTCGTCCGAAATTTTCTGGAAGCCATAGAACCATAGTATCGGGAACAGGGTTGCAAAGGAAAGCCCCGTGCAAACGGCCTGCATGATATCGTCGCGAGAGGCCATGAAATAGTACAGCACGAACATTAGTACAGCCCCTATCAGCATCGATACAGCCAGCGAAAGAACGAACCTTTTCATGATCTTGCTTTATTTCCTCTCCCTCTTCTTTCCCAAAGATGAGAAAAGGCCGAACCTGTCCAGCATCCACATTACAAAGAACATAACTATCGGAGCAAGGAATACATCGAGTAAGGTTTCTCTTATTGAAAGTCCCAGCCACAGGTAATCGATCATGAACATTATGACCATAAGCAGCCCGAGGCATATTCCACCCGAAATATGTGCCTGCCTGGGCGTAAAATCGTACTTCGTGGAATACGGGGCCATAAACCAGATCAATACCGGAACTATCATGGCCGAATTAAGCGCCCCCGAAAGCGCTACCCCTACGGGATCGCTGAAGACAAAATAACGGAGCAGGAATAATACGACAGCAACTACCGAAATTACGGCTAATGTCAAAGGAAAGATTTTTTTCATAATTTATATTACTTTTCAACTTTAATTGTTGATGCGGCTTTTTATCACTAATTACAAATATAGTGAAAGCCGGGGCGCAGAGCAAAGGCAAGTTTTCTTGCCGGAGCTATGCCAAGGCGCATCCTATATTCAGCAAATATAGTGAAAGCCGGGCGCAGAGCAAAGGCAAGTTTTCTTGCCGGAGCTATGCCAAGGCGCATCCTATATTCAGCAAATATAACAAAAACCGCGATATGTTGAAAATATCGCGGTTTTTGTTGTCATCAGGTTATTTAAACGGCTAAGCGCCGTGGCAGTTCTTGTACTTCTTACCACTGCCGCACGGGCATGGCTCGTTACGACCGACTTTCTTTTCGACATGGACGGGACCCTGTTTGCCTTTGTCGCCCTGGCCTGCCGTCATGGCGGCCTGCATACGCGAAGCCTGCAGTTTATTGACGTCAACCTTCGACTTATTTTCGCGCTTTTGGGTAACCTTATCCGCCGAACTGTCGCGTACCGGGATATACCCTTTATTCATTACCGCCAGTATCTCACGGTACATCTTCGTGAGCATCTTGCTGAACAGGTTGTAAGACTCGTGCTTATAGATCAGTAGCGGGTCTTTCTGCTCGTAAGTGGCATTCTGTACGCTCTGGCGCAGATCGTCCATTTCGCGCAGGTGCTCCCTCCAGTTGTCGTCGATGGTGGTCAACATCACTATTTTACTGAACATCTTGTATATCTCGGCACCCTGATTCTCGTAACACTTCTTCAGGTTTACCGAAACGTTGTAAACCAGCTTTCCGTTTGTGATCGGAATATATATGTTCTCGTACTGGTCGCCCTGCGTCTCGTAAATCTTAGTGATAACGGGCATGGCAGTCTGCGCGGCTGCCTGTCCGCGGCGCTCGAACGAATCACGGAGATCCTTCACTACCATTTCGGCCAGCTCCGAAGATTTGGCATCACTGAACGCCTTTTCGTCGAATGACGGCTGGACAGCCACCTGGCGTATCATTTCGAAACTGAAATCCTCAAAAGGAGCGTCTGCGTATTCCTCGACGAAACTCTCGGCGAAATCGAGCATCACGTTGTTAAGGTCGAGTTCCACACCCTCACCGCTCAAAGCATGGCGCCGCCGGGTATAGATAACGGTACGCTGCGAGTTCATCACGTCGTCATATTCCAAAAGCCTCTTACGGATACCGAAGTTGTTCTCCTCGACCTTTTTCTGGGCCCTTTCGATAGCCTTGGTCATCATCGGTGCCTGTATTTCCTCGCCGTCCTTGAGGCCCATGCGGTCCATCATGCCCGCTATGCGTTCCGAGCCGAACATACGCATCAGGTCGTCCTCCATGGAAACGAAGAACTGCGACGAACCGGGGTCTCCCTGTCGTCCCGCACGGCCGCGCAGCTGGCGGTCCACACGGCGGGAGTCATGGCGCTCGGTACCCACGATGGCAAGTCCGCCCGCCTGTTTCACCTCCGGTGAAAGCTTGATGTCGGTCCCGCGGCCCGCCATGTTGGTGGCTATGGTTACCTGTCCAGGCCTACCTGCCTCGGCCACTACCTGCGCCTCCTGCTGGTGGTGCTTGGCATTAAGTACGTTATGCCTGATATTCCTGAGTTTCAATACGCGGCTCAGAAGCTCCGACACTTCCACGGAAGTGGTACCCACGAGTACCGGCCTACCCTGCTCCACAAGGCCGACGATCTCGTCGACAACGGCGTTGTATTTCTCGCGTTTGGTCTTGTATATTTTATCCTCCCTGTCGTCGCGTATGATAGGCCTGTTGGTCGGGATACTCACCACGTCAAGCTTATATATCGTCCAGAACTCGCTTGCTTCCGTCTCCGCCGTACCGGTCATACCCGCCAGCTTGTGGTACATACGGAAGTAGTTCTGCAGCGTGATCGTAGCGAAAGTCTGGGTGGCGGCCTCGACTTTCACATGCTCCTTCGCCTCTATCGCCTGGTGCAGTCCGTCGGAGTAACGGCGGCCCTCCATGATGCGGCCCGTCTGCTCGTCCACGATCTTCACCTTGTTGTCGATGACGACATACTCTACGTCCTTTTCGAACATAGTGTACGCCTTCAGCAACTGGTTGACCGTATGTACGCGCTCCGATTTTATCGCGTAGTCGTTGATGAGCTCGTCCTTTTTCATCGCCTTTTCTTCGGCGCTGACGTCGGTGGTTTCGAGCGCGGCAACTTCGGTGCCTATGTCGGGAAGTATGAAGAAGTTGTCTTCACCCACGTTACGCGCCAGGAATTCATGCCCCTTGTCGGTAAGCTCCACCGAATTCAGCTTTTCATCGATGACGAAAAAGAGGTCGTCGGTTATCTCGGGCATGCGGCGGTTATTGTCCTGCATATAGATGTTTTCCGTCTTCTGCATCAACACCTTCATACCCTCCTCGCTGAGGTACTTGATAAGGGGTTTATATTTCGGGAGACCCTTGTGGGCGCGGTAAAGAAGTACGCCGCCCTCGTCCGTATTTCCTTCCCCGATAAGCTTGCGCGCGCGGGCCAGAAGGTCGTTCACGAAATTCCTCTGGACATTATAAAGCTGCTCTATATAGCCCTTGTACTGCTCGAAGAGCTGGTCGTCGCCTTTAGGCACGGGCCCAGAGATGATAAGCGGGGTACGGGCGTCGTCGATAAGCACGGAGTCGACCTCATCCACGATAGCGTAGTGGTGCTTTTTCTGTACCAGGTCGTTCTCGCCTATGGCCATATTGTCGCGCAGGTAATCGAAACCGAACTCGTTGTTAGTACCGAACGTGATATTGGCCATATAGGCCTTCCTGCGGCCGTCGGAGTTTGGCTGATGGTTGTCAATGCAATCCACGGAAAGGCCGTGGAACTCGTACATCGGCCCCATCCACTCGGAGTCGCGGCGGGCGAGGTAGTCATTTACAGTCACTACATGCACACCCTTGCCGGCCAATGCATTAAGAAATACCGGCAGGGTAGCCACAAGGGTTTTACCCTCCCCGGTAGCCATCTCGGCAATCTTGCCTTTATGAAGCACGACGCCGCCGAACAGCTGCACGTCGTAATGAACCATATCCCATTTTATGAGGTTACCGCCGGCCATCCACTGGTTGACATATACGGCCTTGTCGCCCTCTATCGTTACGAAATCCTTTCTGGCCGCAAGGTCGCGGTCGAACTGCGTCGGCGTCACTTCTATCCGCTCGTTATCGTTGAAACGGCGGGCCGTCGATTTCATTATAGAGAACGCTTCGGGCATTATCTCGTCGAGCTTCTCCTCTATTTTGTTATCGATATCCTTGGTCAGCTTTTCTATCTCCTTGGAGATCTTTTCCTTCTCCGCGATTGCGGTTTCGGGAAGCTCCAGCGTAACTTTGAGCTCGGCTATCTTTTCCTCGTCGGGCCTTATATATCCGGCAATAGAATCCTTAAGCCCCTGACTGCGCGCGCGCAGCTCGTCGTGCGAAAGGGCGTCGATACTGGGGTAGACTGCAAGTATCTTATCCACGTAAGGCTGAACTTCCTTGCGGTCTTTGTCCGATTTTGTGCCGACAAAAACTTTAATGAGCTTTGAAACAATATCCATAGTTTGAGTGTTTATTTCTTTCTGTGTGAAAGTCGGGAGCCTGTATCGAAAACAATACACGGCCCTAACTTACAATTAACTTGTAAAGATATCTATTTTCAACTTTTAAAGGGCAAAAAGCAATGCAAAAAATCGCCCGGCCCATAAAAAAGAGCCGCGGCGGCATTATGTTAACGTAAAAAGAGTGTATTTTATTGGAGTATACGAGAGTCTGTATAAAAATTATCGGCAAAATCCAAACAGCCTCCGTGTTTTTCGCACCGTTTTCAGGCTGGTGATAGCTGCCGCGGCGACGATCCCTTACTCCTTTCGGTTTCAGCCGGTTTTTATAAGCTTTCGGCCAACACGGCATGAAGTACAGTTACCCGCAGCACAGTATTCGTTCCTTAGCTGAAGCAGGGCCTGGGTATCCATTGCGCTCTGCACGGGTACGCCCACCCCCGTCCAGCCTCTTATTATGATGTTGTTCTCGGCAGGGATGGATGCCAACAACTCAAGCGCAGCCTCTTTAAGTTCTTCCTTTCCTGTATAATTACCATACGCGAACATCATGGGAACGACCAGGTTTATCCCCAGCAGGTCTGCCTTCTCTTCACCTATCCTTTTCGGACACATCCTGCTCGAACCGTCGGGTATGTAATGTGTCGCCCAGTAATGTGAAGCTTCGGCGCTGAATAACCGGTGGACGTCCTCCCTGGAGCGGCATGCCGCCATGCGGTCGAAAACGAAATCGCTTCCCGAGAGGAACGAGGCAAGCTGGACTATCCTCTGTATAGGCATGCTGCGCGGATATGTACCGCCGCTCTCCCATTCATTGGCATGCATAGGTACGATACCGTACTTGGCGCATAAATATTTATAGTGGTCACGGAGGCTGTGGATATAATCATCGAAATAACACCCCTCGAGAAGTCCTGACGTGCCAAGCAACAGCGCTTCGACCACCGTGACCGAACTTCTCTCCCGCAGTACCATTGAATAGGTCGCCCGGGATGCAAGTTTCATGTAGGGCTCCCTGTTCCTGTTACCGCCCATTGACCGCATAAGCATTACGTAAAAAGCCTGTGACCAGTCCCTGCCTGCCTCTTCGAAAACGCGCGATATATCCCCGCATTTACGGTGGAGCCGTTCGAGCAGTAATTTTTCGAAAATAGAAATCCTCTCCAACCGCAAAGTATCGGCCAGCCAAAACCCGCACTCATACGAGGAAGCTCCCGTACGCAGGGAATTTACCGAACTAAACGTTTCCGGCGGAATTTCGACAGCAATCTGGGGAATGCGTAACCCGTCGAACCCTACAAGCGACTGTGAAGGCGACGAAATAACCTGGAGAATGGTATACCGCGGGATTCGGGCCGGAGAAACCACACCGAAAACTATATCACCCCGCTGGACTTTCCCCTCCGACTCGATTTCCGCCCCCGAAAAGCAGTCACCGGAAGAATCATATTCTCCCTGCGCTAATATCCGGATATTCCCAACCCTCGTATTGAAGCCGCTACCACCCAGGAACTTACCCCTGGACCACAAAAGCATCAGTATGTCCCTGTTGTCCGTTTCCATAGCCAAGAATGCAATTTTAAATTCCAAAAATAACAAAAAACGGCACATAATAAATGCACCGTTTCCTTTATTTTTTTGTTTTCCGCAAACCCCCTGATAATTATAGCAGGCCGAGCTCCAGCAATGCCTCTTCGCTCATCATCTCTTTTCCCCAGGGAGGATCGAACACAAGGGTTACATTTACCTTGCTGACACCCGGGATCTTGGCCACCTGGGTATTGACATCCTCTAACAACATATCGGCAACGGGACAGTTCGGGGCCGTAAGGGTCATGCGTATTTCCGCCGTACCGTCAGGTGTATAGTCTATCTCGTATATAAGCCCGAGATCATATATATTGACCGGTATCTCGGGGTCGTATATATTCTTGAGCGTTGCGACTATGTCCTGCTCTACCTTTAGTATTTCGGCCGGTGTCATTTATCAATTATAAATTATCTATCACGAATTAAGGG
>CAKUKW010000014.1 GCA_934663885.1 uncultured Tidjanibacter sp. | reverse complement strand
GCTCTGAACCGACTGAGCTAAGCGCTCGGGGAATGCAAATATATGATATTTTTTCAAAAACACAGACCCCAATTCTTTTTTATGTGATTTTTATGGGGAATAATTTACAGGAGAGCCGTAATTATAAGCTTATTTAAGACTGATTAAAAACATATGCAACAAAATAATGTTAATCCACATCAATAAAATAAACACCGACCCTTATGAAAAAAACATTACGTTACTTAGCCGTTATCCTGTTCATTATGTTCCTGCCTTCGTGCTGGCCGTTCGGATGGACGGAGTACTACTTTATAACCGACGTAAGCATCAGTGTTGTCGAGCCTTCCGACCCGGATCGTTTTGACCGTGACCCTCAGGAATTCCATGAAAACAGGAACCAATATGCCACTGCGAAGCAGCCTTTGACTGACATGATACTACTGCTCGTAAAATTCGAATACACGGAAGTCGAAGAAGCCGAAAACAATAAAGTGGCGAAAGCCCTGTCGTCGTTGTCGCTTATACAGGATGCCCACGCTTTTCAGCCCGGGCGAAAGGTAGATAACAAAATGATGCGGGACTCCTACACGGTACAACTGGATACCGATATCGAAGTCGACGGCACGGTCGTATTCGCCGGCAGGGACCTGACGACATACCACCGTACGAAAGACCGTATCTTTATACTTTCTAAAGACAACCCCAATCTCAATTACGAAGGTGATCTTATCGTGTTCGATAAAGAATTTTTCTCCGCCATGACATTCGCAAGCTCCGAATTCAAGGTAACCGTAACATGCAATACTACGGACGGACGGGATTTTTCCGCAGAAACAACAGTAACGGTAGACGAGTCAAAATTAATAAGCCCTAACCCGTAATTACCGCCCGTTCCGGCCGCATCATAATTTAACAAACGCTGTCGCTTATTTACAAAAGAAACCGGATGTCCTCAACGGGGCACCCGGTTGTAACATACGGCCGTGTTTATCAGAATTTGAAATCCGCCGAACCGTTTATCGGGCAGGCTACCGCATTGCTCCCGATCTTATTATTACCTGAATTCGGTTTCTTAATAGTGGAGTATACGGCCAGCTTGCACTTAGAGCTGTCGAAGCCGGTAAGGTCGAAAGTAAATTCTTTCGTCACCTGGTCGTTCTCTTCTATTTCGCCCCACGATTCGCCGCCGTCTTTAGTCGTGGATGCTTTGCGTAATACATTATCATGGACATATCCCGTGATATAGGTTCCGTCGGGTTTGATCTGGTCGGCTATAATTCCGTCTTCGAGAAGGATCACGTTCACGAAATGCTCCTCGGTCGAACCGGACCAGAGGGTAACGGTAACCTTCGCACTGTTGCCTTCGATCTTCGACTCTACAGCCAATCCTGCTTTAGCCGGAAATTCCAGGGCTTCGCTGGCGCACTTCAAATCCCATTCCTCGGATACCCAGGGCAGGACGAAAGCGCGGTAATCGAATATCAGCGAAGGAAAACCTTTTACTCCCGCGTTGCTTGTAATATACTGGCCGTCAGTGCAGGTCATGGGATCGGTCGAGCCGCTCCCGTTACCATGTATGGCGATATGTATCAACTGGTCGGGATAAGTCTCGGCAGCAAGCTTTTTGATGCTTTCGCCCGCAGGATAACAATATGTGCACCACGTTCCGGTAAACCTCTGGACGGCTATCCTTTTATAAAAATCGGACGGTACTTCTTTCAGTACATCTACCTGCGCCGAGCTTCCGCCTTCATAAACGGCGATGAATGAATCCTTGCGGTTATCGGTAGTCGTAAACGTATTACCCGCAATGTCGCTTCCCGTCCGCTGGTTTACTATGCGGGCCGAAGAAGTTACGTCGGTGGTGCCGTGCATAACTGTAAAAGTTATCTTTTGCCCTGCAGCAGCCGGAACCGACTCTTTATCGGCCGTGAGAACGAGGTTAACGTCTTCGGGGACGGTCACGGTTACAGTCACATAATTACTCTTAATGCCGGGCGCTTCCGTATAAGAGGCATAGAATTCATAGCTACCGGGTTCATCGGATGTGAACTCGTTCGCCATAAGGCAGGTGCCGCTGGTCATGCATACCGAAGACTTTGAAGTTACATCCGTCCCGTCGTATGTTACGGTGAACAGGGCCTTATCCTGATCGTCGCCGACAATTGATCTTTTATCAACGGAAAGGAGCAGCTCTCCGTATTGTGGCGTGAACTCGGTAACGGTTATGGCTACCGACTCACTCTTTTTGCCGTCGTATTCGGCATGGAAAATATAGTTGCCGGCCGCTGTCGCGGTAAAAGACGCTCCCTGAATCTCTGTACCTGTACCACTGTTTATTATTTTCGAGTTGGCCGTTACA
Source organism: uncultured Tidjanibacter sp. (assembly GCA_934663885.1). Classification (GTDB taxonomy): domain Bacteria; phylum Bacteroidota; class Bacteroidia; order Bacteroidales; family Rikenellaceae; genus Tidjanibacter. The sequence continues at coordinate 17,585 of CAKUKW010000014.1, read as the reverse complement.
TCCTGGCCGTCCAGTCTTACGGTAAATGTAACAGTCTCGACGCCGTCTGCGGTTATGGTTGTCTTGTCGGGCGTAAGGGTGAGCGTTTTTTCTTCGGCTTTATCACAGGAAACCAAAACTATGGCAAGGCTAACGAAAGCCGTTAAAAACAACAGAATCTTTCTCATGGTCAAAATAGTTTTAAGATATTAAAAAAACAGGATATTTTATGAATACAATATTATCCAAAATAATCTTAACTAATAATGATAAAATTTTGCGATATCGTCAATTGACGGAATCGCAAATGTTTTTTAGAAAAAACGGCATGAAACGTATCGTAAAAGGGCACGTTGACAGGAGATGTTTAAATCTGTCGGCAGGGTGAGGTTGAAACCATGCAAAATTTACATAAACAAAAACGCCCGACTTTCGTCAGAAGTTTAGTGCACCGAAGCAGGAAATTATCGAACCTATGGGTTTTGCTTTAGCAAAACAAAACCTCCCTTATCAAAGAGAGGTTTTGAGAGATTGTCTTTAATGGGAAGGTCTTTAGTCCCTTTATCTGCACGCCGCAAAGGTTTCCACTCCCAAGAACATCATACATAAAAAAACGCTCAACTTAAGTTGAACGTTTCGTGCGGATAAAGGGACTCGAACCCCCACGCCTCTCGGCACCAGATCCTAAGTCTGGCGTGGCTACCAATTACACCATATCCGCTTACACTATCACAATATTTAAAATCATCCACCGAGGTCCGCCCGTCGCGCTGGCTGTCCAAAGCTCTGATGTTGACGGCGCAGATAAAAACCGGGGGAGATAATTACATCGTATCAGCTTATTAAATTACGAGTTAAGAATGATTAATACTGATTCTTAATCCGGGATGCAAACTTAACAAACAATTCGCAATTTTTAATTCTTAACTCATAATTATTGCTAGTAGCTTCTTGCAAAAAGCGCCCTGCGTTTAGAAGGCTTGCCGGAATAAACATCACTACCTTCCTCTTCGGGTGAATCGAACGGGATTACCCTGATGGTCGCTTTCGTAGCCTCTTTAATGGCGATCTCTGTTTCGGTCGTACCGTCCCAATGCGCCAGTATAAAACCCCCTTTTTCGTCAAGCACCTGCTGGAATTCTTCCCAGCTGTCCACTTTGGTAATCATCGAATCGCGGAATGAACGCGCTTTTTCGTATATGCCTGTTTGTATATCTTCCAATAACTTTTCTATCCTTTCGTCGAGACCCTCCATAGGAACGCTCTCCTTCGTAAGCGTATCGCGGCGCATAAGTTCGACGGTACCGGCAGCGAGGTCACGCGGCCCTATTACAACGCGCACGGGAACGCCTTTCAGCTCATATTCTGCGAACTTGAACCCCGAACGGACATTGTCACGGTCGTCTATCTTGACGCTTATTCCACGGGCTTTTAATTTGGCGGCGACCTGCTCCATTTCGTTTACCACCGTCCTTAGCTCCTCTTCGCCCTTATAGACCGGTATCATCACCACCTGTATCGGGGCAAGTTTCGGAGGCAAAACAAGACCATTATTATCCGAATGAGCCATAACGAGCGCACCCATAAGACGCGTCGAAACGCCCCATGACGTTGCCCATACGTAATCGAGCTTGCCGTCGCGGCCCGCGAATTGCACGTCGAAAGCCTTGGCGAAGTTCTGCCCCAGGAAATGGGAAGTACCTGCCTGAAGAGCCTTTCCGTCCTGCATAAGGGCTTCGATGGCATAGGTGTCCAGCGCGCCTGCAAAACGCTCGTTAGCGCTTTTAACGCCTTTCATTACCGGAACGGCCATCCATTTCTCAGCGAAATCGGCATAAACCCCCAGCATTTTTTCCGCTTCGGCTATCGCTTCCTCCTTCGTTTCATGGGCCGTATGCCCCTCCTGCCAGAGGAATTCGGCGGTACGGAGGAAAAGGCGCGTACGCATCTCCCAGCGCACGACGTTAGCCCACTGGTTGACCAGGATAGGCAGGTCCCTGTAGGATTGTATCCAGTTCTTGTACGTATTCCATATTATGGTTTCCGAAGTCGGGCGCACGATAAGCTCCTCTTCCAGCTTGGCTTCGGGATCCACTACCACGCCTTCGCCGTCGGGATTGTTCATCAGACGATAGTGAGTAACCACGGCGCACTCCTTAGCGAAACCCTCCACATGGTCGGCCTCACGGCTGAAGAACGACTTTGGTATGAACAGAGGGAAATAAGCGTTGACGTGCCCCGTTTCCTTGAACATATCGTCCAGGGCCCTCTGCATCTTTTCCCATATAGCGTAACCGTAAGGCTTTATTACCATACAGCCCCGCACAGCCGAATTCTCGGCCAGCCCCGCCTTTACCACCAGGTCGTTGTACCACTGTGAGTAATTTTCCTCCCTCGGAGTGAGTTCTTTAAGTTCCTTCGCCATAGCAATGAAGATTCTTTTTTGTTTCGAGCCACAAAGGTAAATATTTTCCGCAGAAATTATCCTCTTCCTACCCGTTTCCATTCTTAAAAATACCGTTTCACACCCCGATAAAGCCTTTTCATAGTACTTATAAGCCGTTTCGACCCTTTTCATTGGGAATTTAGAAGAAATATTTATATATTTACAATAACAATCAGAATTAAAGATGTGGATATATAATCTCTGCGGATGCAACAAAAAGGCGCTTCGAACGTCATACAAATAGAAGAATTACATAAAAACCAAGACAACTTTTTTGAGCTGCTTTTCGTTTATATATAACAACCTTTCGATTGAAAAACTTATACGATAAAAACACCAAGTTATGAAAGTTATGAAAAGATATTTGGGAGTGGCGGTTATCGCGGCGATGGCCCTTCTGGTAGCAGGATGCTCCTCCTCCCGCAACACTACGCGCTCGTATGCATACCAGGACGACATGTACGGTACGCATGACAGGCTGGCTATAGCCGAAGCGCAGAAAAGAGAGGCACAGATAGCGCAGGCCCGCGCCGAAACACGCCTGGCCGAAACCAAGACCCAGATGGCCGAACAGGAACTGGAAAGCAACCTGGACGACCTTCTGATACTTGATGATCCCAACGCGGTAATAGTCTATGAAGACAAATTGCTGGTTGATGATTTTGAGACCGCATACTATCGGAGGCTTAAGGGGTTTGAATCTCCGACCTACAACACGCCCGCGAGTTATTACAGTTTCTATTACAGCACGGATTATTTCCGCGCTATGGCTTACAGCCCCGGCTATTACAACATAATCGTTATGGGTGACCAGATATGGGTCGAACCGTATTATATAACCAATATGTTCGGTCGCTGGGGAAGGCCATATTATGACAGTTGGTATTATTGGCGGCCCGGCTACAGGGATTACTACTGGAGCTGGAATTTTTACGATCCATGGTATGGGGGATTCTATTTCGGGTACGACTACATGTGGCCGTATTCCTACTACGGATATCATCACCACCATCACCATGATTATTACCGTCCCGGCGGCTGGGGCAATGGCGGCTCATGGGGCAGGCCCTCAGCACCACGCAGACCGACTTATACGGCGGGGACCACCTATCGCGGCAGTAGCTCCAATGCAGGATCCTCCAACAGGATTTCAGGCAGCACAAACCGGACAGGTAACTCTTCTGCTACATACCGCTCGGGCACTTCAGGCACCACAAACCGGACAGGCAACTCTTCTGCTACATACCGCTCAGGCACTTCAAGCACCACAAACCGGACAGGTAACTCTTCCGCTACATACCGGTCGGGCAGCTCCGGGGTAAGCGTGGACTCGAATACCAGCAGCAGTAACCGTTCGGGCACGTCCGGAAACTCTTCTTCCGGCTCATATCGCTCCGGCAGTTCTTCTTCAAGCAGCAGCAACCGTTCGGAAAGCTATAGCTCGGGCTCGAGCAACAACCGTTCTTCCGGCAGTACCGGCAGCTCTTCTTCAAGCAGCAACAGCCGCTCTGGCAGCTACAGCTCCGGTTCAAGTTCGTCGGGTTCATCGAGCTCCCGCTCAGGATCGTCGTCAGGCAGCAGTTCTTCAAGGAGCGGCAGTTCGAGCGGCGGCAGGAGGTAAAACTTTAAAGGAAATTAAATGAACCGCTTCGGTACCCGGCCCATAGCTGGGGTACTGAAGCGGTAAAATATAAAGAGCGCAATAAGCGGACATAATTACGAAAATCAATTGATCCGGTATGAAAAAGAAATTACGCATATTAACCGCATTATTAGTGTTACTATGTACGGGAAACGGGGTAATGGCCCAGAGCAACTACCAGGGCGGCGTTGTCGTGAGCTCGTTCGAATTCGGGCCGCTCGATATGCTTTCCCTATCCCAGCATAACGGTACATTCTCTACTGCAAGGGCTACAGCAATGGGAGGGGCTTTTACCTCGCTGGGAGGCGACCTGGCCTCGATGTCGATAAATCCGGCCGGCATCGGCATGTACCGGGGATCGACATTCGGCTTTACCCCGGCCATGAACTTTTCAGGCTCAGACAACTCGTTCAGCCCGGGAAATATAGGTAATAACCGGTTTTCGGTAAACAATGTGGGCACGGTAATAAACACATACCTCGGCAGCGGTACGGCAACTGCTTTCAATTTCGGGTTTTCATACAATAAACTCGCTGACTTTAATTACTCCTACGAAGTAAGTCCAAGCATGGGAGTGCACTCGCTGGCCGACCTTATGTCTTTCCACCTTAACGGCCTTTACGAGTACCTCGGGGGGAACGGCTGGAATGGAATATCTCAGAAATGGCTGAAGAACGATCCTTTCCTGAATGCCTCTTTAAGCCTCGCCGAATGGGGCGCCATCCTGGGATACCAAACAGGATTGGTTACCTCAATGAAGCCCGGCGATGAAAACTGGTCTATGTACGGCGTTAACGGAATAGATATTAATGCCAAGGTATTTCCTCATATGAGGGTTGTAAATAAGGGTTCCGTCGGAGAATACAACATGACGGGAAGTCTTAACATAGAAAATAAATTATATCTCGGCCTGGGCATCACTTTCCAGGATATATACCTTTCCCGTTCAATCTACTATTCCGAAAACTACGTCGACAATAACGGTGACGCGTCGGGTGTAAAATACCTGGACAGGATGAATTACGACCAGTCGGTAAGGATGAGCGGATTCGGTATGAACTTCAAAGTAGGAGCTATTTACAGGCCGATCCCGCAGCTTCGTATAGGCTTAGCGGTACATACTCCCACATGGACGACTGTAACCCATGAATATTTCGCCTCAATGGAAACTCGCTTCGTGGATAACAGCTATGGAAGGAGTGAAACGCTGTTGAACTATTACGACATGAATTATAACTCGCCTCCGAGGCTTATGGCCGGCATATCGTATACTCTGGGAGATTATGCGGCATTTTCGGTCGACTACGAGCGAGTATGGTACAACGGCATGAGGCTTACAGGGGAGAATGCGTACGTCAGGCAGGGATATAAGGACGAGATCACCGATCTTTATAAAGCCTCCAATAATTTCAAAGCCGGTATTGAAGTTAAGCCCATACCTGAGATAGCCCTCAGGGCAGGTTACGCATATTACGGTACTCCCTTGCGTTATGCCGATACAGCGGACGAGCGTTACTCAAAACCGGTTGTCAGGCAAACACAAAACATTTCGGCAGGTATAGGTTTCAGGCTGGGGTACAATGTCACCCTCGACCTTGCGTATGTGTATTCGATGGACAAATACTGTAATTTCGACGTTTTCTATTATCAGGGGCAACTGCTCAAGGGTACGAGTGAAGGTGACGGAGAAATAATACAAACCGGCAATAACCCTCTTACCACCGAAGGCGGCCCGATAAGCGACCTCAAGGTCAACAGGCACACAGCCCTAATGTCCCTGAGTTTCCTTTTCTAAGAACCTATATTCCATTAGTAATTCAAGATGAATTTAATTGCTTTTAATGGGGTTGCCTCCTCTGTCATGTACAGATTCTAAGCGTCTGCGGACATAAAATTAAATATCCATTGATGAAGAGGCCGCAGTATAATACTGCGGCCTCGTATTTTGAATATAGTCAATTTTAGCTTCCCGCACCCTCGGTATTATTCATCGAAACAGTATAGAGCGCATGCACAATTGCAGCTATAGATTCTTAAAAACCAGGGTGTGGAATTAACTTAAAAATATTTGCACTCCTTGCCCATTATAGCGGCCAAAAGGTTGTTGGCAAGCGAGCTGGCCCCTATGCGGAACAGGGACGGAGTAAGCCACTCCTTACCCAGTATCGACTCTACTATCGTATAATAATATGCGGCTTCCTCGGCAGTCCTCACGCCTCCGGCAGCTTTAAAGCCGACTTTCCGGCCCGTCCTTTCATAATAATCTTTTATCGCGGTACACATTATGACCGCCGCTTCAGGAGTAGCAGCCACCGGTATCTTCCCCGTAGACGTTTTTACGAAGTCGGCTCCTGCGAGCATCGCCATAAGCGACGCTCTACGGATAAGTTCCGGCGTTTTAAGAGCACCCGACTCGATTATGACTTTAAAAACGATACCTTCACCCGCCTCTGAGCGCATCATTTCGACATCGTTGGCAACGCGGTCGTATTCCCCGGAAAGCATCTCCCCCACATTCATCACTATGTCTATTTCGTCGGCACCACTCTCGACCGCCATAGCTATCTCGAGCATTTTGACTTCCAGGAATGTCTGCGCTGCAGGGAATCCTCCGGCCACACTTGTCACGCCAATATCCGTACCCTCGACCCCGATGCCTACGGTATCGACGAACGCCGGGTAAACGCAGATGGTGGCGACATTAGGGATACCCGGATATTTCTTCCCGAATTCAGCGGCCTTACGGGTGAAATCCCTTATCGATACGACCGAATCGGATTCCGTCAGAGAGGTGAGGTCTATGGTGCTGTAACATAATTTATATACTTCGGGATTATAGTTTCCGGGTGCGGCAAGACGCGCACGTTCGATCTGGTCACCGATCTCCTTATCAGTCATCGGCCCTCCGTATGTTTTTATCAATGCAGAATAATCCATATCAGTCTTGTTGTAGTAATCCAAATGCAAGTTAGCAATAATTTTGCTGGCAGTAAACCTTTACTCTTTAATTTAAATTCCCAACCACGAAAATCATAAAGGGCGGGAAGGAAAAAAGGAAATAATAAATACGGGTATCCGCCGGACATCCTGCTGTAACAGGCACCCTCACGAAAATGCGGTTATCCTTCCCGCAAATTCCATCACCTCCGACGTTTACCGGGGGGGTACCGACCGGTATTACCTTATTATATAACGAAAAGGTTATGTATGGTGGAATTATAATGGGAAAACCGCCCTTATGAGGCGGCTTTCCTATTATTTTAAGCTCAATATCAATTACAGGTTCATAAATTCGGCAGCTCCGTGGAGTTTCGCGAATTCTACGTCTGCCATAGCCTTAGCCTTCATCGAAGGATCCTTGGCAATTGCTTTCTTCAGGTTTGCAATAGCTTCGTTCTGCTTGCCTTCCTTCATCGCGATAACGGCGCGGAGGTATTCCGAATTGGCATCCTGGCCTTTGAGCGCCTGCTTGGCGGCAGCATAGTTGCCTTTGGATGTTTCGAGGACCGCGAGGTTGTAACCGTCGAGGTTCTTGGCAGCCATATTATAGTTGCCTTCCTTCAGGAAGATAAGTCCGTGGTGCTCCTTGTACTCATTGGCATCCAGTTTCTGGAGATACTGGCGGGCAGTCGTGAAATCGTTCTGGAGCGTAGCGATAGCAGCTGCGTTCGCGAGAAGCTGTTCGTTGTCCGGATGTTTTTCGAGGGCCTTTTTCATGTAGGTCATCGCCTCGTTGTAGTTGCCTGCATCTGCAAGAGCTACCGCAAGGTTGTTGGAAACTTTGCAGCATCCGAAGTTAGCGGCCGCATGGCGCAGGATAGCTATCCTTTCGTTAAGGTCATTGGTTTTGCTTGCTGCGTACAGGTATTCGTCCTTACCGAGGTTCTTGTCACCGCGGCGGGCCATAGCCATTATCTCGGCATCGGCGCGGCCGGTAACTTCGGCGCTGACTGTGAACTGCGCCCTGCGGAGCGGGGGAAGGATTTCCTTCTTGATGTCCTTATAAACGCTGCTCAGTTTCTTGATTTCCCTTTCGCGTACGTTAACGTCACTATGCATCGCGAGGAGCTGGAGAACGAAGTCCTTATCCTTGATGTTAGACTCGCGCAGGAGTTTTTCGAAACCTGCCCAGTCTTCACCGTAACCCCTATTGTCATAGTTTACGCTTACGTCCTTGAGTTCGCCCTTGATAGCGCTCTGTCCGTTCATAGCACGGCGGTCGGCGAGGCGGTTGTTAAGGTCTACAGGGCCTTCAGGAGAAGCGTAACCTTTTGTATGCACAGCACTCATCTTGGCATTAGGCATAGCGCTGTATTCCTTGATGAAAGCTTCAAGTTCCTTTATCTGGTCTTTCGACATTTCTTTAAGGCGCACATCAGATTTACCTACGTTATAGTAGAGGTCAGCTGATTTCGTATAGGTGCGTACACGCTCGAAACCGTGGGGGGCCGTCCAGAGGGGAGCTTCCGCGAGGTTTTCCAAAACGCTGATGCCGGGAGCCACCGCGAGTACTCCGAACGGAGCGAAAGTGGTCTTCCTTTCGTTTTTACACTTGTCGGCACTGCGGCCTTCTATACGGATCTCGAGCACCGAGAGGTTAGCCCTGGGGTCATACGGTATTTCGACCGTAGTTTTGAATTCACCTCCGCGTTTCCACGAAATAGCGGGATAGTTTTCCTTAACATCCTCACCCATAACATATTTCGGAGTTCCGACTATCTCGCCTCCATCAAATACGAGGACGGGAGTGAGTTTGAGTACCATTTCCTCGTAGAAATACTTGGGAGGGAACTTAACAGTAACATCAGCGGTCGCCATATTACCCTTGAGGTAAACCACTTCAGGAGTAGCGGTAGCGCTGATTTCGCCTACGTTCGACTGCATCTTGTTGTAAGCGTTACAACCGGAGAGCAGGAAAACCGTTGCGGTAAGAATCATACTTACCCTAGCTAATCTTCTCATAATTAAAAGATTTTAAAGTTTATTATAGTTTGTATGTATGTATTTATATCCAAATATGGGAAGAAACATGTAAGGCAAAAATAAGAATATATTTTAAAACCTCATAATTTTTTCACATAAATATTTATAAGACAACAGTTACTTAATATAAAACGAACCGTTTCACATCACGTAACGCGGCAAAAATTATACCACTTTTCTAACGTCGTCCTTTTTTGTCGTCATGCCTTTTCGGGCGGTCTTCCCTTCTGGGTTTATCCTCCTTCTCGACATACCCTTCCGGCTTGGGCATCAGCGCCTTGCGCGAAAGCTTGAATTTGCCGGTTTTCGGGTCGCTGCCGATGAGTTTCACCTCAAGCGTATCGCCCTCTTTAATACCAGTTTCCTCCATGGTTTCGAAACGCTTGTAGTCTATCTCAGAGATATGCAGCAGGGCGTCCTTGCCCGGCATTATCTCGACGAAAGCGCCGAAAGGCACTATAGAACGCACCTTGCCGGTATATATTTCGCCTACTTCCGGAACGGCAACGATAGCTTTCACGCGGGCCAGTGCGGCATCCAGCGAATCTTTGGTCTCACCGAATATGTCTACGATACCTTTGTTGTCCTCCTCGGTGATCGTAATCGTAGTACCGGTGGTCTTCTGTATATCCTGTATGATCTTCCCGCCCGGGCCGATAACGGCGCCGATGAAGTCCTGCGGGATGATGATCTGTACGATGCGCGGAACGAAGGGACGGAATTCCTCCCGCGGCTCGGAAATGGTTTCCTGCAGCTTGTCGAGTATGTGGAGGCGGCCTACACGTGCCTGTTCGAGCGCCTTCGCCAGCACTTCGTACGAAAGGCCGTCGACCTTGATATCCATCTGTGTGGCGGTGATACCGTCGCGGGTACCCGTCACCTTGAAGTCCATATCGCCCAGGTGATCCTCGTCGCCGAGGATATCGGAAAGGACGGCGAATTTATCCGACTCGTTGTCTGAAATAAGGCCCATCGCAATACCCGAAACAGGTTTTTTCAGTTTAATACCGCAGTCCATCAATGCGAGCGTACCTGCGCATACGGTGGCCATCGACGAAGAACCGTTCGATTCGAGTATATCCGATACAATACGTACCGCATAAGGATTATCCTCCCCTACGGGAACCATAGGTTTCAACGCCCTCCACGCGAGGTTACCGTGGCCCACTTCGCGGCGCGAAAGGCCCCTCACGGGACGCGCGTCGCCGGTCGAGAACGGGGGGAAGTTATAATGCAGGACGAACTGCTGCGAGCCCTGCACGAGCACTTCGTCGAGCTGTTTCTCGTCGAGTTTGGTACCGAGGGTAACGGTAGTGAGCGACTGCGTTTCACCGCGGGTAAAAATGGCGGAGCCATGTGCGCGCGGCAGGTAGCCCACCTCGCACCATATAGGGCGGATCTCGTCCGTCCTGCGGCCGTCGAGGCGTTTGCCGTCGTCGAGGATCATGCGGCGCATAGCCTTCTTCATTACCTCGTCATGGTAGTAGCGTTTAATAAGCGGCATCTTTTCTGCCAGCTCATCTTCGCCGTGTTCCTCGCCGTAGCGCGCAGCGAATTCGGCTTCTATTTCCTCGAATTTCTCCGAACGTTCGTGCTTCGAAGTGCCGCTGGTGGCAACGGCATAAGCCTTGGCATAGGTGTCTTTAACGATACGTGCACGCAACTCCTCATCGTTGACTTCGTGGCTGTATTCGCGCTTAACATCCTTGCCGAGCTCTTTGCTGAGCTCCATCTGCACCTGGCAGTGTCTCTTTATTTCGTTGTGGGCGAGCTTCATAGCCTCCAGCATATCCGCCTCGGAAACTTCCAGCATCTCACCCTCGACCATCAATATGTTGTCGTAAGTCGCAGCTACGATAAGGTCTATATCGGCATTCTTATTCTGCGAGAACGTCGGGTTTATAACAAATTCGCCGTCGATGCGCGACACCCTGACTTCTGATATCGGGCCCCCGAAAGGAATGTCGGAAACGGCGAGCGCGGCCGATGCGGCAAGCCCAGCGAGCGAGTCGGGCTGTATGTCTTTATCGGCCGATATAAGGTTGACCGTCACAAATACATCGGCATGGTAATCGGCAGGAAACAGCGGCCTCAGCGCGCGGTCGATAAGCCTCGCGACCAATATCTCGCTGTCGGAAGGCCTTGCCTCCCTCTTCAGGAATCCCCCGGGATAGCGCCCGGCGGCGGCGTATTTCTCCCTGTACTCTACCGACAGGGGCATAAAATCAACATCGGGTTTAGCGTCCTTGGCCGCTACGACCGTAGCCAGGAGCATCGTATCGCCCTGCCTTACGACCACCGAACCGTCGGCCTGTTTGGCAAGTTTGCCTGTTTCGATGATAATCTCGCGGTCCTGCGCGAGTTTGATCACCTTTTTCGTCTCATTGTACATCATCATATTATTCTTTTTCCTCTTGTGTGTCCGTCCTCTGCGCGGCAAAGGCTGCATTAACTGTAAACAGCAAAGGCAATTACCGAGAATTGCCTTTGCTTGCTTTCCCATGCTTCTACGGGGGTTTTTATTTCCTGAGGTTCAGCGCTTTGACTATAGCCCTGTAACGCTCAATGTCAACCTTCTTAAGATAATCGAGCAACTGGCGCCTCTTACCTACGAGCCTCAGCAGCGCGCGCTGGGTCCCGAAGTCGTGCTTGTTGCGTTTAAGATGTTCCGTAAGGTGGTTGATACGGTAAGAAAATAACGCGATCTGGCTCTCTGGAGAGCCTGTATCGGTTGTCGCCGAACCGTACTGCCCGAAAAGCTCCTGCTTTTTCTCTGTAGTTAAATAACTCATATTTATTATGTTATTTTATCCGGCCGCGGCAGCCTGCCGCTTCCCGGGTTCCACTCATCCGCGCATCCGCCTTATCCGGATAACGCCTGAGCGTGGGCGCAAATATAATTGATTTCCGGCTTTCAACCAACTAATTCTCAAAAAATTTAGAGTTGATTAATATATGGACGATAATTTTTATCTTTGCATATTACGGACAGTATTATTTTCGGCATATGCGCAGACTACTTACCATACTAGTTTTACTATCAGCTGCTTTACCGACATTAAGGGCGGAAGGCCCCGTTGCCGCGACAAAAGAACAGGCACTGGTTTACGTATTCCCCATAAGGGAAGACATTATGCCTTCGGTGGAGCGGCTGACGAGGAACTGCCTTAAACAGGCGCGTGAACTGGAAGCCGATTATATCATTATAAACATGAACACTTACGGCGGCGTGCTGAATGCGGCAGATTCGATACGTACGATGCTCCTCAACTGCGAGATCCCCGTCTTCACGTTCGTGAACAACCAGGCGGCGAGCGCCGGGGCCCTCATAGCGATTGCAACGGACAGTATCTATATGCGGCCCGGGGCCAGCATCGGTGCCGCGACTGTCGTGGACCAGGACGGGGACGACCTTCCCGACAAATACCAGAGCTTCATGCGCTCGATGATGCGCGCGACGGCTGAAGCTCACGGTAAGGTACCCGTTACCGACGCCAGGGGCGATACTACCTGGGTGTGGAAACGCGATCCGCGGATAGCCGAAGCGATGGTAGACCCCACGATAGTGGCCGATGCCCTCCCGGATACGACCAAAGTCCTTACTTTTACGCCCGAGGAGGCTGTCGAATGGGGTTACTGCGAAGGAATAGTATCTTCGGTGACCGAACTGCTGCGTACGGCTGGGATAGAAGAATATGAACTGGTAGAGTACGAGCGGACGTGGCTCGACAAATTGCTGGGCGTACTGACCAACCCTGCTTTACAGAGCATCTTCATTATGCTCATTATCGGCGGAATTTATTTCGAACTCCAGACACCGGGCGTTGGATTCCCTCTCGTGGTGGCTATCCTGGGAGCCCTGCTCTACTTCGCTCCGCTTTACATGGAAGGGCTTCTGGCCTACTGGGAAATAATAGTTTTCGTAGTGGGGGTGATACTCATACTGATAGAGATATTCGCGACGCCCGGGTTCGGCGTACTCGGCATAATCGGCATCATAGCCGTGGTGCTGGGACTCGTGTTCGCCATGATCGATACCAGCCTGCTCAGGTACGTACCTGTACAACTGCCTATAGGCATAATCGTAAGGCCCGTGATGATCGTGGCTTTCGCGATGGCGGCTGGAACAGTGCTCTCGATTTGGCTGGGCAATAAGTTCCTGAAAGGACATTCCAGGCTGCGCAACAGGCTGGTGCTGGCAACTGATATGACCCCCGAGGAGGGCTACGTTGCACGTGAGCAGGACAGGGGCCTCGAAGGCCGCGAAGCCGTGACTTTCATACCTCTGCGCCCCGTAGGCAAAGTAATGCTCGACGGCAAGCTCTACGAAGCCGCGGGTGATAACGCAGAATTTATAGAAAAAGGCGTAACGGTAGTCATAGTCCGCGACGAAGGCGGCGTACTGTATTGCAGGATTAAATAACAAAAGACATAACTGTACAATGAAAAGAAAGGTTTTTTTTACACTTTTGCTCTCTGCAACGCTTTTGGCAGGCAGCTGTTCACGGCAGGAAGCGGCGTTTAAAACGTACGAAGGTTTCGCGCTGGGGACGACCTACTCCATAAGCGTAAAGGGAACCGCAGATCAGTTCGAAGATTTACAGCAAGATATCGACAGCGTGATAGAGCGGGCCAACGACACGTATTCCATATATAACGAAAACTCCCGGTTGAGCCGCATAAACCGCAACGAAACCACCGAACTCGGGCCGCACCTCGTTTATCTCCTGGAGGTGGCCGAAATAGTGCACAGCCTTTCGGGAGGCAGGTATGACGTGACTATTCTCCCGCTCAAGGAGGCTTACGGCTTCCAGGCAGGACTGCCGCAGCAGGAAGGCGTGGACACAGACTCGCTTTTACGTTATGTCGGACAGGATAAAATATCCATATTGGACGGACATATAGTCAAAAAACTTCCGGAGGTAAGGATAGACCTCAACTCTGTCGCAAAGGGGTATACCGTGGACTGCATGTCGAGGATGCTCGACGAGCGGGGTTTCACGGACTACCTTGTGGATATAGGAGGCGAAACTTTCTGCCGTGGAGCCAACCCCAAGAACCAGGACTGGAAAATAGGCATCGAAACGCCTGCGGAGGGCAATTACGTTAAAGGCAACTCGATAGAGCGCGTTATTTCAGTCACAGGCAAGGGTATGGCTACATCGGGTAATTACCGTAATTTCCATACTGACAGTAAAGGGCGTAAATACACCCATATAATAAACCCGCTCACGGGCGAGAATACCGAAAGCAGCCTCCTTTCGGCGACGGTGGTAGCCAATACGTGCGCCGTGGCCGATGCGCTGGCCACGATGTTCATCGCATTGGGGCTGGAGGATGCTAAAAAAGTAGTGGACGCTTATCCGGAATTAGCGGTGCTGATGATTTACGCCGACCGGGACGGCTCCATGAAGACTACATGGAGCAATGCTATGTCACCTTATGTCGCCCAGTAAAAGGAGGATATGATAACCGTGGCAATAGAAAATGCTGAAAAAAGTTAAATTCATATACAATCCTGAGTCGGGAGAGAGTATTATCACTGAACACCTCGACCGCATTACCGAACTTTACCAGCAAAAGGGATTCTCGCTGGTACTTTACCGTATGGCTTTCGACAGGCCCGCGGAGGAGATAACCTTCGACCTCGATTCTTCATACCACCACATACTCATAGCGGGAGGCGACGGAACGGTAAATTATGTTGTCCATGCGCTCAAAAATGCCGGTGTGGACGTACCTGTGGCGATACTCCCCGCAGGTACGGCGAACGATTTCGCAGGAGTGCTGGGCATGCCGGCGGATATAATAAAAGCATGTAAAACGGTACTCGCAGGAGAGGAAAGAAAAGTCGATCTGGGACTGGTGAACGGCGTATGGTATGTGAATGTATTCAGTTGCGGCCTCTTCACCGACATATCGCAGAAAACACCCACCATCGTCAAAAACAACTTCGGCAAGATAGCCTATTACATAAACGGCCTCGGGGAGCTTCCCCGTTTCCGGAAAATGGAGCTTTCTATCAAAACGGACGGGGGTGATTTCGAAGGTCAGGCTCTCATTTTCTTCGTCTTCAACGGACGGACGGCGGGAAGCCTGCAACTGGCGTATCTCTCCGAGATCGACGACGGGCTGCTGGACGTGCTCATAGTAAAAGCGGACACCGCACTGGACACTATCCGCACGGCTCTCCAGTATCCGGTACGCAGCCGGCGGCGCAAGGATTACCCCGAAGGGATAGTACATATCAAATGCTCCCGTCTTACAGCCGTTTCTGCTCGGCCGGAAACTACCGACATAGACGGCCAGCCCGGCCCGGGATTCCCTATAGAAATCAGCTGTGAGGCAGGAGCCCTGAGGGTCATTACGGCCAATCGTAAAATCAGGTAAGTCCGCCGGGACAGATAACCGCCCAGCCACCCTACCGTTATAATCAGCGGTACAATTAAATACCTCCGTAATTCCAGTATTCCTGCCAATCAGAATTAAACTGAAAGATACTATGAAACTAATGTGCATATCCGCGCTCCTCCTTATACATACTGCTGTGGCCGCCCCCATTCTTTCGGCTCAGGACACGGCAGGAGCAAAATATCCCGCGGACAAACGGTTTTACGAAGCCGTCGACCGGTGGGTTATGTTTTCCGAGACGGGGAGCGATTCCACTTATTATTACGGCTTTATATACCTTGACGAAATGGCGGGGTTTACCTTCGACTGTGTGAACATATTTACCATTGATACCAACGGTACTTTTGTTCCGCGCCCGCTCGAGGCACCCCTGAACCTGAAAGTAAGGCTTACGCGGAACTGGGGTAATGTAGCAGTTATTCCCGACGATAAACTGGATGAACTCGGCCTGCCGCGTCAACCCGAGTGGCTGCACATATATAAAAGGAACGAGAATACCGACGCGTATGCGGTAAGGGCAGGTTCGTTTTACAACGGCGTGGGGGCCAGCGACAGGGCATTGGAATACCTTGAGAAAGTTTACATAAGGGCCCCGGGGACCAAAGGGCTCGCTTTCGAACTCGCTTTCGCATACAATGGCCTGGGGCAATACGACAATGCTGCTATCGTATCACGTAACGCGCTAATTACAGAGCCAGACAATCCACTGCTTTACAAGGAGCTCGTGCATGCCCTGTGCAGCCTCGGCGATATGGATGAAGCCGAAAAAGCCGTTGCCAGGGGTATTGAGAAAACTGCAAGCAGGCATTACAGGGCTGAAATGTCCATCAACATGGCCCAGGCTTACTTCCTTTCTGCCGATAAGGAAAAATTCCTCGAATGGTATAGGAAAACCAACATATATGCCGTGAGCGGGTCGGCCGTGAATCAGTATGCAGAATATATGAAGTCGGAAATGGAGAAAACGGGAAGTGATGGAACAGATAAATGAAGTGCCGTCCCGGAATAACCCCATACGAGCTGAAGAGGCTGGAAAAAACTCAGGATCGGGATTTCAAACACGTCCGCAGATATTGTTCAATTAGCCTAAACGCCATCCGATGAAAAAAATAGTCATAGCTTCCGATTCCTTCAAGGGTTCGCTTACTTCGATACAAGTAGCCGAAAGCGCGGAGAGAGGTATCTTCAGCGTATTTCCCGGGTGCAAAGTAATAAAACTGGCTGTCGCCGACGGAGGCGAGGGCACGGCCCAAGCTATAGTTGCCGCACGCGGAGGCCACTTTGCGGGCGCTACGGCACACGATCCCTTGATGAGGAAAATAGCCGTAACTTACGGCGTTGTCGATAAAGGCCTTACGGCAATTATAAACACTGCGGCGGCAAGTGGCCTATACCTTCTGGGCCAAGATGAGAGAAACCCGCTGAAAGCCACAACGTACGGAACCGGAGAGTTGATACTTAACGCGCTGAAAAGCGGGTGCCACAGGATAATCCTCGGCACAGGAGGCAGCGCCACCAACGATGCCGGGACCGGGCTTCTCAAGGCATTGGGATACAAATTTCCGGATGCCTGCGGAAAGGAACTCGGATACGGCGGGGAAATACTCGCAAAAATCTGTTCTATATCTGGAAATTGTATTCGGGCGGAATTTTCCGGCACGGAATTCATCGTCGCATACGACGTATCCAACCCGTTCTTTGGAGCTGAAGGGAGTGCGAATATCTATGGGCCGCAGAAAGGGGCCGACGCCGCGACGGTGGAAGAGCTCGACCGGGGCATGCGGCATTTTGCCGGAGTGCTTGAAAGAACTTACGGTATAAATGTTAACGATATCGCCGGCTCGGGTTCGGCCGGGGGAACGGCCGGAACCATCCATGCAATGCTCGGAGCCAGGTTGATGCCGGGCGCCCGGTTCGTACTCGAGTCGGTCGGACTGGCGGAGGCACTCAAAGGCGCCGATCTGGTAATAACCGGAGAGGGCCGGATAGACCGGCAGACCCTGAGCGGGAAAGTGCCGGCCGAAGTGCTGAAACTCGCACGGCAGGCCGGGGTTCCGGCAGTCGTTATTGCAGGAGCGGTCGAAGGCGGGGAACTGCTCGAAAAAGCGGGGTTTGCCTGCATAC
>CAKUKW010000013.1 GCA_934663885.1 uncultured Tidjanibacter sp. | reverse complement strand
GGTAAACCTCTGACAGGAGCAGGTTACCGTTACCGTCGAAACGGGTTATATACATATTGCGCTCCGTTAAATTCACTATAAAACCGTCGTAATTGAAACCTTTTTTAGCCGCCAGCTCCAAATTTTCCTGCAAGGGCGAATAAAACGAAACCCTGGCTCCGTAATAATCCCTGAGGAAAGCCAGTGATCCCGAATCGTATCTCATAGCCGCGCGCAAGTCCGCTACAACGGGAGAAACGGCCACTCCGCTACCATGGGGAATATAAATACCCGAAGCAGTAAGGAAAGCCCCTACATTATCGGCGCGCAGTACCTCGGCCGGAGCATACACAGTATCCGGAGTATCTATAAAAATATTGACCGCCGAGAAATACCCCGACAATTCCGGTGTCGATTCGACTATACCACGGACCGCCGCTGTAATACCGGTATCCCTGCGGGCAAAAGGAATCCGCCTCTCGCCGTCACTGCGGGGACAGCCAGGGGTGCTGACGTAAAAAGAAAGTCCACTCGATGTGAGCCGAATGGACAATATCTTTTTAACGTGGGATATGTTATTCCCAGTTTCCTGCATCGTTCGTTGCGACTTCGAGCGATCCGACTTTGACGCCCGGATATTTGTTCAAAGCTTTCTCTGTATCAATATAATTAACCAATTCCTGATGGTTGAGATCGAAAAGGAAATCCTTGTAAGGAGCCTTGCATTCGAATACGGGCACGCTTACTTTAGACTCGGTAACCAATACCGTCGCATCCAGTATATACTGCGCGCCGTCTCCATAGGGTATGTACCTCAGCTGCCTTACATCTTCAGGAGTGAGCACCTTGCTGCCGAAAACCGTATCTATAGCCGCCATTTTGAACTGCTCGACCCTCACGAGGTTCTGCGCCACCGCCGCCGAATCGTCCAGCGAACCGAAAGTCCTCTCGAAAGTCAGTGAATCGTTGAGCACGAAACGGATCAGTTCGTCGAAAGTCCCGGTGTATTCATTATAAAGCTGCTTATAACCCCTCTCTGCGCTTCGAATGTCTTTGATACGCTCGATAACGGCCGCCTTACGATGGTTCACCTGTTTTTCGAAACGGATAGGCGTAACTATCATAATGTACAACCACACGGCAAGCGCTATTATGACCAACGCGAGTACGATTTGAAGGATAGTCCTTTTTTTCATTGCTATTTTTAGTTTAAGTTTGTAACTGATCCGGAAATTAATACCATTAATATGCTCCACGAACATATTGCGTCCCAAATTTACGCTAATTTTGGATTCACTCCAACTTTTGGCCAAAAAAAAATAATAGAAAAGTTATCACTGTGGTTGGCCGATGGGGAACACTCCGGCATTTTCATCCTTAACGGTTACGCAGGCACCGGTAAAACTTCCCTCACGGCGGCTTTCGTAGCGGCGCTCAAATCGCTAAGGATCAAACCTATCCTAATGGCCCCTACCGGCCGCGCAGCCAAAGTGATGTCGCAGCATACGGGGGAAAAAGCCACGACGATACATAAAAGGATTTACCGACAAAAAAGCACTTCATCGCCCGAAGGTGCTTTCAGCCTCGACATAAACCGCGAAAAAGATGCCTGTTTTATAGTCGACGAAGCCTCCATGATATCTGTTTCTTCGTCGGAGAGCTCTGTTTTCGGTTCAGGCTCGTTGCTCGAAGATATATTCAAATATGTCCGTAGCGGAACCCGCTGCCGCATCATGTTCGTGGGCGACGACGCGCAACTGCCGCCGGTCGGGCATGACCGCAGTCCCGCACTCGACCCCGGCTATATGTCGGTTTTCGGCGACGTGACCTACGGCACACTGGATGAAGTAATGAGGCACGGGAGCGAGTCGGGAATACTTTTCAACGCCACTATGGTGCGGTGCATGCTCGAGGCGGAAATTTACGAACCGCCCCTGTTCAAGATGGATTATCCCGATTTCAGGTCGGTTGAAGGGGGCGAATTCCTGGAATTGGTCGAGAACTGCTACTCAACCTACGGGAAGGACGAAACGATAATCATCACACGGTCGAACAAGCGGGCGAACAGGTTCAACGAAGGAGTCCGCCGGAACATACTCTTTGCGGAAGAGGAACTGGAATCGGGCGACATGCTGATGATCGTTAAGAATAATTACCATTTTGCCGAAAGGGATGAAGACCCGAAGCTGGATTTCATAGCCAACGGAGATATAGCCCGGCTCGAAAGGCTCCGCAGGTCTGAGGAATTCTACGGTTTCAGGTTCGCAGAGGCACGCCTCCGTTTCCCTGACTACGACGACTACGAGCTTGAATGCAAGGTACTTCTCGACACGCTTACATCGCAGGCCCCCGCTCTCACGCCGGACCAAAGCAGCCGGCTTTTCTACTCGATAGCCGAAGATTATCCGGAAATCAAAAGCAAGGCGAAACTATACAGAGAGGTACGGGAGAGCCCATACTATAATGCAGTGCAGATAAAGTTCGCGTACGCTGTGACGGCACACAAGGCCCAGGGCGGGGAATGGAAAGCGGTCTTCGTGGACAGGATGTTGTTCGGCGACGAACCCATGAGCCGCGATTTGATGCGATGGCTCTACACGGCCCTTACGCGGGCCAGCGAACAACTTTATCTCGTAAATTTCGACGAGCGGTTTTTAGATAAAAAGTAAGCGGGAGGGATGTGATCCTTCCCGCTTTCAGCTACAAACTAAACTATCCAATAAATCCTAAGGACTGAACAAAATTTAGCGATAAAATTTGTCCGGCACTTAAAACTATTTCTTTTTCGCATCGGTGTTGCGCAGCGCCCTTTCGGTAAAGAATCCGCCCAGCATACCCAGTCCGCCGCATATCAGGGACATTCCGAGTACCATCATACTTACCATACCTTCGGACATCATGGCGGCGCCTGGGCCCTTCAGGAAGAAGAAAGCTAATATACACCCTATGCCGAGACCTATCACCAGGCCGGCCGGTTTCAGCCAGTTATAAGGGCTTTTCACGATCTCCATCTGGTTTTCGAGCCTGTAGTTCATGATGTCGGGGTTCTGGGACATCTTTTCCACCATCATTTGCCTCTCTTTTCGGTGAGCGAGAACTTTAATGATCTGGTACGTAAAATAAAAAATAACGAACAATACGCCTATGGGCATCAAAAAGTCTTCAAAAAACATAATCTTTGGTTTTTATGGTTAACAATTAATTTGTGCTGAATAACGCGTTGTTTCCTTCGCTTTCGTAATTATGACGCCGGGCTCGCGGAAAGGTTACACCGGATCGAAATATCCATTAGCAGCGGTTGTTTTAAGGCGCACGGTGAATTTCCCGCGTATTATTATGTAACTTTACGTACGCTGATGCGTCAAAACCATAAATGGAAAATAATCCGGACAACATAACCGTCAGGAAAGTGCTCGACGGCGATGCCGAAGCCTACCGCGAGATCATCGGACGCCACGGCGGACAGGTGTTCGCACTGGTATCGGGTATCGTCCGCAACAGGCAGGATGCCGAAGAGGTGACCTCGGATATTTTCCTGAAAGCCTTCCAGCAGCTAAAGAAATTCCGGGGCGACAGTAAGTTTTCCACATGGCTCTACCGCATAGCCTACAATGCGGCGGTATCGCACACGCGCAGGCGAAAGTCTCCGGGCGAAGACATAGACGAAAAGCGGATGGAGTCCGTAACCGACGACCGGGAGGAGGCCATATTGGCTGAGGCGCGGCTCGAAGAGCTGGAAAAAGGTATGGACAGGCTCCCTGAAACGGAGCGTCTGTTACTCGAGCTGTTCTACATGCAGGATATGTCGGTGGACGATATCTCGGCAATTACTGGCGACGCTCCCGGAAATGTAAAAGTAAAATTACACCGCACGCGGAAGAAGCTGGCGGCCCTAATAGGAAACCACGTATGAAAACAGAGGTAGATAACCGCCTGCATGGCGGCGACACATTGAAAAGCAGGTTCCGGGAGATGCAAAAGCCCATGATGCCTGCCGGCCTTGAAGACAGCATCATGCTGAAAGTGCGCGTCCGGGCCAGGCAAGCCCGAACGGTTCGTGTGCTGTGGCAGATCATCGCTGCTTTAGGGGTTGCTGCCGGCATATCCGGCATTGTCTGGACCGTGCTCCATTACCTGGGCGTCGATCTTTCTTCCGCTTTTTCTTTCATTCCCGAGTTTTTCAACGGCATATCCGAAAGTATAAAGGAGGAATCGCCGGAATCGCCTTCGGTACCCGCCCAGATCGCCGGCGCCCTATTGGCCGTGGCAATATTTTATCTCTCGGCCAACGGTATTATCTCAGGGCATGCAAGGCGTAAAGCCCTGAAGAAAGAAATGGAAGAGCGAGATTGACAGGGAGATCGTGCGGAATTATCCCGGATTTAAAAAATGAATGGCATGCTCCTGACATCTTTCAAATAATTTTTTAAGATGTCGGGGGCTTTCTTTATCTTTGCGGTATAGTTATCCGGAACAATGAACAATTCCCCGATAGGCGTATTCGATTCAGGCATGGGAGGCCTCTCCGTGTGGCGAGAGCTGAGGAAGGAGCTGCCCCGTGAGTCGCTGATCTATTTCGGCGACGGCAAGAATTGTCCCTACGGGGAAAAGCCTGCGGAGGAAGTCGTCGGTTATATAGACCAAGCGGTAGGGGAACTTGTCCGGCGTGGCTGTAAAATGGTCGTGCTGGCCTGCAATACCGCCACCATGGCCGCTATAAAACACCTGAGGGAAAAATACGATATCCCGTTCGTTGGTATGGAACCGGCGCTGAAACCGGCGGCGGAAACTACAAGGACGGGCATAATAGGCGTTCTGGCAACGCGCGCCGCTCTGGAAAGCGACTGGTTCCGCGACCTCAAATCGAGATATTCGTCGGACACTACGATAATAACGGGAGTCGGCAAAGGATTCGTGACGGCAGTGGAGCAGGGCCGTGAGAACGACCCCGAAAGTTATGAACTCGTTAAACAGGCGGTAAAACCCATGATTGATGCAGGCGTGGACCGCATCGTACTGGGTTGTACGCATTACCCTTTTATGGAGCCGCTAATAAGGAAAGCGGTCGGCCACATGGATATCGACATAATAGACCCCGCTCCGGCCATAGTTCGCCGCGTGGCGTGGCTCCTGGACGAAAACGGCACACGGGCGACCGAAAGCAACATCCCTTCCTACGGCTTCCTGACTGCGGCAGATGAAACATACCATTCGAAATTAATAGAGCGCGCCCGTAAATCTATCCTGTAATTACTCCCCTCGATATCTTTTGTCCAGCGACAAAATATCAGGCTCCCCGAAGGGGACGCATTCTGTTTTCATGCTATTTTTTTCGTATCTTTGCAAGTCAGTAAATATCAAACCCGCACCACCAGACAATATGGCCAAAAGTAAGCCCCGCAACGGTAACGATGCCAAAACCGCGAATGCAAAAAAAGCCACGAACCAGAAGGCTTCCTCAGCAGGCGACGGCCAGGGTAGTAAAAAAACCGCCAGGGGCAGCAAAGATAAACCCACCTCAAAACCACGGGCGAAAAAGAATATCTTCAAACGGAAACTGAGCAACACCGAGAGGCGCGTGTGGGGCATAATAATGCTCTTCATAGCTATTTACCTCTTTGTCGCCATTATATCATATTACTTTACATGGAGCGCCGACCAGGAAGCCATACTCCGGAACGGCGGATTGGCCGAAGCGTGGGATATCCATAACCACGCCGGCAAACTCGGTGCGCTTGTGGCCGGCCTGCTCGTGGGCAGATGGTTCGGCATATTCGCTTTTTGCATTCCCGTCGTCCTTGTAATACTGGGCCTTCGGGCGATGCGCATCAAGCCCGTTTTCCTCGACAAATCGGTACGCACCGCATTCATAACCATGATACTCGGCTCCGTTACGCTTGGCTACGTATTCGGTACCCACGGAGGAATGTTCGGCTCCGGGCCCGGAGGAGAAGCGGGCATAGCTGTAGCCGAATGGCTCACAGGAATCCTCGGTCCGCTGGGTACGGGGGTAATACTGCTCATGTGCTGGATAGTGCTTATCGTATGTATCCTGCGCGAACGCGTTTCGTCGGTCGATGCATGGTTCAGGTCGCTCTTCCCTAAACGGGAGAAAAAAGAGAAACCAGACAGGAAAGCCCTGCGCGCTGCAAGGCGTGAAGAAGAAGCCAGGCTCGAAGAGGAGGCAGCCGCGGCTATGGCAGCTGCTGAAGAAGAAGCCAGGATGACGGCCACGGCTCCGTGGGAAGATATGGAAGAATATGCCGAAAAGAGAGACTACTCAGGCGACGATGTTGAAATAGTACGTTCGCAGGAGGAGGAGTTTGTAGAAATAACAGCCCAAAGGGAAGACCCGGGCTCGGATATGTTCGTCGTCCTCAGTGGTTCGGAGGAGGAAGAGAGTGTAAAAGCTGGTAATCCCGGACTCCGTTACAACCCGGAAACCACCTCCACCGACGATTTCGAAGTTATAGACATTCGCGGCGACAGGGTCATGGCGTCTTCACTGAGGGACGGTGAAAAGCCTGCAAGGAGGATAAAGGCGGTCAGTGAAACATCGGCAGACGATAATATAGAGATACTGACGGCCGGAAGCGCTTCCGCCCTCACGGTGGAAGAAAACTTATCAGGAAACACACCTGCCGCGGAAAACTCCGACGCGGTGATAGGTACGGGAGGAGTGGTGGTTACGACTGGCGACGAGGATATGGAAGTGCTTCTAAAGGAGCGCAGGGATGCGGAAGCCGAAGAGGAGGATCTCATGTTCCGCGACCCGACGCGCAAGCTGCCCCGATACCAGAAGCCTCCCTGGCAAATCCTCGCCGACCACAAGGTGGGTGTAGAAATAAGCCGGGAAGAGATACAGGAGAACCAGCGCGTAATCCGCTCCAAGCTCGAAGACTTCGGCATCAGGATAACCGACACTATAAAGGCAACCGTAGGCCCAACGGTAACCCTTTACGAGATAGAGCCCGCGCAGGGAGTAAAAGTGTCCAAGATACGGGGACTGGAAGAAGATATCGCCCTTGCGCTGAAAGTGCAGGGGATACGTATCGTTACGCTCGGGCAGGGACGTGGCACTATCGGTATCGAGGTGCCGAACAGCAAGCGCGAGATAGTATCGATGCTCTCTATCATAAACACCCGCAAATTCCAGGACTGCAACTACCGACTGCCGATAGCCCTCGGGCGCACCATATACAACGAGCTTTACATAGGCGACCTTACCAAGATGCCCCACCTGCTCGTAGCGGGAGCCACCGGGCAGGGTAAATCGGTCGGACTGAACGCGATCATCACATCCCTGCTCTACAAGAAACACCCGGCGGAACTGAAATTCGTGCTGGTAGACCCGAAACAGGTCGAGCTTTCGCTGTACGCCAAGCTCGAGAACCACTTCCTGGCCTGCATGGAGTCGGAGGACAGTGCCATCATAACCGACACGCAGAAGGCAGTCAACACGCTGAACTCGCTGGTGCAGGTGA
The DNA here is from genome assembly GCA_934663885.1 of uncultured Tidjanibacter sp. Classification (GTDB taxonomy): domain Bacteria; phylum Bacteroidota; class Bacteroidia; order Bacteroidales; family Rikenellaceae; genus Tidjanibacter. Next base: position 12,993 of record CAKUKW010000013.1, on the reverse strand, counting down.
TGGAAGAGCGTTACACCCTCCTCAATAAGGCCGGGGAGCGCAATATCGCCGACTACAACGACAAACTCCAGCGTGGGGAGTTGAAAATGCGCGACGGGCATAAATTCATGCCTTACATAGTGGTCATCATCGATGAGTTCGCCGATATGATCATGACGGCGGGGCGTGAGGCCGAGATACCGATTACGCGTCTGGCGGCCAAGGCGAGGGCAGTCGGCATCCACCTCATAGTCGCTACACAGAGGCCCGACGTGAAGGTCATTACGGGGCTTATCAAGTCTAATATTCCCGCCCGTATCGCGTTCAAAGAAGTATCGATGGTCGACTCACGTACCATTATCGACCAACCGGGGGCCAATAACCTCATAGGTATGGGCGATATGCTTATGTACCTTAACGGCGAGCTGACACGAATCCAGTGCGCGTTCATCGACACTCCCGAAATTGACAGCGTAACCTCTTTCATAGCCAAGCAGCAGGGCTTCGAGAAGCCTTACCAGCTGCCGCATTATTCGCCTCCCGACCCCCGTGGCGAAAAGGCGTTCGAGAAGGAAGACATTGGAAAATTCGACCCTATGTTCGCCGAAATAGCGAGGTTCGTGGTCTCCAAGGACCAGGGATCGACGTCGGCGATACAGCGCAACTTCGAGTTGGGTTACAACCGCGCGGGAAGGATCACCGACCAACTCGAAAGGGCCGGGATAGTGGGCCGCGCCAACGGAAGCAAGCCGCGCGAAGTGCTCGTGAAGGATCTCTCGACACTCGAAATAATACTTATGGATTTGGGAATGTAGTCCTGAATTTAGCCTAACCGGCATAAATTTCGCCCTGCAGGCAAACTATTTCCCGGCGTCTAACGTTGGTAATTAAATATGTGAAAACTTATACGACCTTTTAAAATAGGTTATTAAATTTTTCCGACGTGCGAGAGAGGGTTAAAAAATCGGAGACTAAAAGTCGCTCAAAACGGAGACATTTTGGTTCCAGCCGACGCTGCGGAGCGAGAGGCGGACGAGCTCGCTCGAATTCGCCTGAGCCGCGAGGAGGAAGGCAAGCGTAGCGCAGCCAAAATCGGCGAAGGCCGTCCGTTTTAGGCGTTAGGCGAACGATTTTAGCTCTCTAACACATCGGGGTCTTTTTTGCTCCACTTTTTGGACAAGCAAAAAGTGGAAACAAAAATAGTATAGGATACACGGTCAATTAACTTATAAACCCAAAGCAGACTTATCAAAGAAAAAAACATGAAAAAAATATTCCTGGTACTGGCACTCCTGCCGCTCGCAATTACTGCGAAAGCCGACGAAAACAGCCGCGGGATACTCGACCGCATGACCGCCAATATGGCCGAATACGAAAATTACAGGATAGATTTTACCGCGACCTCGAAAGGCATGATAACCAGTGTAGGCGGCACCTATGTGGTGAGCGGCGACAAGTACTATATAAAAATACAGCGGCAGGAGCAGTTCAGCGACGGAAAGACGCGCTGGGAGATAAATCCGTCCGACAAGGAGGTCGTCATAGACCACATGGACCTTAACAACCGGAACATCCTGAACAACCCCACAAGGGCTTTCAAATTCGCTCCGGATGAATTCTCGAGCACATATCTGGGTACCGAAACCGTAAACGGAATACCATGCCATCTTATACAGCTCGAATCCCTCGGCAGGATGTACGGCATCGGACTCGTAAAGCTGCACGTGGGGATAGCCGCAGATCTTCCGGTTCAGGTCTCCTATGATTTTGAAGGAGAAAGGCTCAATGTCAGCATAGATAAATTTACGGGACTGCCTTCCGCCGACCAGGCGTTGTTCGAATTCGAAGCATCCAAATATAAAGGGTATGAAATAATAGACTTCCGGTGACCCGCCTGCCCTGAAATGCGTTTAAAATTAATTAAAAAAATACGCTGAATCTTATTCCGTAGAAAAATCAGCGCTGTTTTCATTGCAAACATCCCGGCCAAACCGCATAAATATACGGATGCTAAAGACGATAATACCACCTATTATCCCTGCGATTCCGTATTCAGTATGTAATTTTCCAGGTGGGCTGCGACATACTCGTCCCCTACCCCGTCGCAGTCGATCACAACAGAAGCCTGTAAATAATACTTCTCGCGCCGGCCTATAGTTTCCGAAATATACCCCATAAGGCTGCTGTCGTCCATATCCGCAATTTTCGGGCGGCGGTTACGGCCGCGTTTGAGCCTCGGCAGCAGGACTTCCGGGCTCGTACGGAAATAAACCACCCTCCCCTTGCATTTCATGAGTTCAAGATTATCTCCGAAACACGGGGTTCCGCCCCCTGTAGCGATTATCATATCGCCCCTGGCCGGCACTTCCAGGAGCATTTTCCGCTCCATCTCCCTGAACGCTTCTTCACCGGAATCACGGAATATTTCAACAATGCTTTTACCTGCCCAGTCCTCAATCTCCTTATCCATATCGATAAAATGATACCCGAGTCTTGCGGCTACCCTGCGGCCGACCGTGCTTTTGCCGCATCCCATAAAACCAGTAAGGAAAAGAATCATATTCGCAGGTTATTCAAGGAGCGGGGTTTTTAAAATATTTTAAAAACCCCGCTCCGGTATGTTTAAAAAAGATTGAGTTGCTGGATATTGGGGTTACGTGTTTCGTCCACGTCTTCCGCCTGCTCTATGATAAGGTCGTCGTCAGCAACAATCACAGTGCTCCTGCGCACCACCGGCTTCTCAGGCTCTGCACCCGGTACGGCAATCTGTTCTCCGGCCGGTGCCTTTTTAGTTTCGGAGTAGTCAATCCCGGCAGCGTCTCCGGCAGGTTTTTGATACGGCTTCCTTCCCCTTACACTCTTTTTTACAATGGGCGGGAACTGCTCCGGCAAAGAATGGTTTTCTTCTCTGCCCTCTGACGGCTGCTGCCCTGAATCCGTTACCGAAGATGCCTCCTGGCCGGTATTTTCAGACATGGGTGCATCTACCTTTCCCGATTCCCCCGAGGCTTCGTATTGCTCACTTCCCGAATCTCCAGTCGACAATCCTTCTTCCCCACCATCATCGTACGAATCACCGCCTCCCCCGGGCTCATCCGGAATTACCGGATCTACGAAACGTATCTTAGAAACTTCGAACGTGGTTACCCTCTTACCCTTCGCTTTGTTGCTCTTGACGCCTATGAATTCCGCCACGTCGATGATATCCGCCGGGCGGGTCTTATGCATACCGGCATAAACCACCTCCAGGCTGGGATAAATATCGCAGCTCATCGCTACCATCTTCGATTTCGGGTTTTCGGCATCCACGAAATCCTGCATCCTTTCGGTAAGCTCCGCCTGGAACCGCTTCAGGTAATAATACTTGCTGGCGGCATCGAAATAAGCCACGCTGTAAACGGTATCCGGAGCATATTTCTCTACACGTATGGTATCCTCGGGGAAATGGTGAAGCACATCATACCCCGTCAGGTAGTACTGACCCTTAGCCGTGAAAACTATAACCCTGTCGTCCCCCTGGAATTCGCCCAGAAGCTGCCCGCGGCCGTCGGTATTCATCTTGAGCACATCCTCGTCGAACCATATATTCTGTCCGGCCAGTGTCGATGCGCCTTTCTCCTTGACCATTATCTTGTGGATGGCGTACCTTGAGAACAGATTCCCCTGCGACTGGCGTCCCTTTATGGCGAGCTTGCTGAAATCGAGGTCGACTACCGATTTCTTGAGCCTAGCCCGCTGCCTGAACATAACCTTGAGTACCTCCGCCTCTCCGTTGGGGTTGACGCTCATATATAGTATCTTGCTCCCTTTCGTACCTTTCGTGATATCGTACTCCTTGTCGCGGGTAACCCCTTTAATGGCGCACCGCTTCATCAGTATGGCCCCCTTCTCGCCGTCGCGGTAAAGGACATTGTAAATGGTGCGCTCGTCATTTTTCTTGAACACACCTATGTAATAAATGTCGGGAGCGAAGAAAGCCTTTTCGCTGACTTTGGTAACTATATATTTTCCCTCGGCAGAGAATACTATCACGTCGTCTATGTCGGAGCAGTCACAGACATACTCGTCTTTTTTCATCGAATTGCCAATACCGAAGAAACCTCCGGCGCGGTCGACGTAGAGTTTGGCGTTGGCGACCACGACCTTCGTAGCTTCTATATTGTCAAATTCCCTGATTTCGCTTTTCCGTTCGCGCCCCTTGCCGTATTTATCCCCGATTTTCCTGTACCAGGCTATCGCATAGTCTGTAAGGTGTTCGAGGTCGTGCCTGACCTTCTCCATCTCGTCCTCGATACCCTTTATCTGGTTGTCGGCCTTCGCGGAATCGTACTTCGAAATACGGATGAATTTCAGCTCGGTCAGCTTAACTATATCTTCGCGCGTAACCTCTCGCCTAAGCCTGTTTTTGAAAGGCTGCAGGCGGGCGTCCACCGCATCGTAGGCAGCCTCGCGCGAGGTTTGGCCCTCTATGGCCTGATACATCTTGTTCTCGATGAAGATCCTTTCCAGCGAAGCCATGTGCCACTCCTCATCGAGTTCCCCGAGCCGTATCTCCAGTTCTTTCCCGAGAAGCTCCTTCGTCCTCTCGGTGTTACGCCTCAATATCTCCGTTACCCCGATGAAGTGCGGTTTTTCGTCGCATATCACGCACGCGTTGGGAGAGATCGACACCTCGCACTCCGTGAAGGCGTACAGGGCGTCTATCGTCTTGTCCGTCGATTCGTCGTTGCTGACGTGTACTATGATCTCTACGTTGGCCGCCGTGTTATCGTCTACTTTCTTTATCTTAATCTTGCCTTTTTCGTTGGCCTTTATTATCGATTCCTTTATCGACTCGGTGGTCGTGCCGTAGGGTATTTCTGTTATGGCAAGGGTACGCTTGTCGATCTTCGCTATCCTGGCCCTGACCTTCACAGCCCCTCCGCGCAGGCCGTCGTTGTAACGGCTGACGTCGATATGGCCGCCCGTAGGAAAATCGGGATAAAGCACGAAGGGCCTACCCTTCAGGTGCTCTATACTGGCTTCGATAAGTTCGTTGAAATTGTGGGGAAGTATTTTCGACGCAAGACCGACGGCTATACCCTCCACGCCCTGCGCGAGCAGCAGCGGGAATTTCACGGGCAGTGTAACAGGCTCCTGGTTGCGGCCGTCGTAAGTGAGCATCCACTCGGTAGTCTTCGGGTTGAAGACCACCTCGAGGGCGAATTTACTCAGGCGGGCTTCGATATACCGAGGTGCGGCCGCACCGTCGCCCGTCAGCAGGTTACCCCAGTTGCCCTGCATATCTATCAGCAAATCTTTCTGGCCCAACTGCACCAGCGCGTCGCCGATGGACGCGTCGCCGTGGGGATGGAACTGCATCGTGTGGCCTATCACGTTGGCCACCTTGTTGTAACGGCCGTCGTCGAGCCTGCGCATCGAGTGCATTATGCGCCTCTGGACAGGCTTGAAACCATCCTCGACATGAGGCACGGCCCTCTCCAGGATCACATACGACGCATAATCCAGGAACCAGTCCTTATACATACCCGTAAGACGCTTACGCGAAGTGTCTTCCGAAGTAAGTTTTTCATATTTGCCCGACACTTTCCTGTGCGGCAACCCGGCGGATTCCTCCTCCACATTCTCTACGGCATCATCCTCCCCGGAAGAGGGACCGTCACCGTTCCCCTCTTCCGCGAAAACCGCTTCATCGCTGGCGTGATTACTTATTCCGTTTTCCGGTTCGTCGTTCCTGATCTCTTTTTCGTCGCTCATTAAGGCAGTTTATCCTTATCAATGGGAACCGGAATCGCCGGCCCCTGTAATTATCGTTTCCTGTGCGGCCCTTTCCCTGGCGCATAGCCACCTGTCTCGGAAGGGTCTTCCATTTCTTCCAGGCCGTTTTCGTCGCGCCTGTAAGACTCGTTGGCATCCTCGGCGCCGTACGTGCCTTCGGTAATGCCGTTGCTTTCAAAATTCTTAGCCACTTCGAGCTGTTCCCCGGGACTCAATTCCTCAAATTTCTCCTTTAGCATAATACTCAGATTTAAGTTTATAAAATATTTTAATAAATAAGGCGGCCACTGTTGATAATACTCAAACAACATCTTTGCCAAACTTACTTAGATACTTTACAGTAAACTTTAATCGAGTTTTTCCAGGGGTTCTATCGACTCCCTAATACAGTTCGTCCACATAATCGGCCTCGACGCGCAGGTTACCCATAATGAAACCCTGCCTGTCGGGGGTATTCTTGCCCATATAAAACTCCAGCATATCGTGTATCGGATCGTCTTTCGTCAGGCGCACCGGCTCGAGCCTCATGGCCGGGCCTATGAACGCGGCGAATTCATCAGCCGAAATTTCACCCAGGCCCTTGAAACGGGTTATCTCCGGATTGGCGCCCACCTTCTTCATGGCCTTCTGTTTCTCCTCCTCGCTGTAGCAATATATCGTTTCCTTCTTGTTCCTGACCCTGAAAAGGGGGGTCTGCAGCACGAAAAGGTGGTTCTGCCTTATCACGTCGGGGAAGAACTGCAGGAAGAACGTCATTATAAGCATACGGATATGCATACCGTCCACGTCGGCGTCGGTCGCTATAATGACCTTATTGTACCGCAGGTTGGCCATGTCGTCCTCTATATTGAGGGCCGCCTGCAACAGGTTGAACTCCTCGTTCTCGTACACCACCCTCTTCGTGAGGCCGTAGCTGTTGAGCGGCTTCCCGCGCAGGGAAAACACCGCCTGCGTCTGCACGTCGCGGCTCTTGGTTATCGAGCCGCTGGCCGAATTACCCTCCGTAATGAAGATCATGGTCTCCATTTTACGCTCGTTCTTCTCGTCCGTAAGGTGTATCTTGCAGTCTCGCAGTTTCTTATTATTGAGGCTCACCTTCTTTGCCATCTCCCTGGCTTTCTTCTGCACGCCCGAAATAGCCTTCCGCTCCTTTTCGTTAGCCGCCACCTTCTTTCCAAGTATGTCCGCGGTTTCCGGATGCTTATGCAGGTAGTTGTCGAGCTCTTCTTTTACGAAGTCCATTATGAATGAACGCACCGAAGGCCCTCCGTCGGCCATATCTTTCGAGCCGAACTTTGTCTTCGGCTGGTTTTCGAACTGAGGATTGTCAACCTTTATACTTACGGCGGCTATTATCGACGTACGCACATCGGAAGGGTCATAGTCTTTCTTATAAAAATCTTTCACGGTCTTGGCCACCGCCTCGCGGAATGCGGCCTGGTGGGTACCGCCAAGCGTCGTATACTGCCCGTTCACGAAAGAATAGTAACTTTCGCCGTAGCCCGTACCGTGCGTTATGACGACCTCTATGTCTTCGCCGGTAAGGTGTATCGGAGGATAAAGCGGCTCCTCGGCAAGGTTGTCGTTCAGCAGGTCGAGAAGGCCGTTCTTCGATATAAAAGTCTTGTCGTTGAATTTTACGGTCAGCCCCGGGTTGAGGTACGAATAACGCTGGAACATGGGCTCCACGAACTCGTAATTGTAGTCGTACTCACCGAATATCTTGGGGTCGTCATCGGGCACGAAGCTAACGCACGTGCCGTTCTTGTCCGCAACACCCTCTTCCCATCGGTCGGAAACCTCCACCCCGCGCGAAAAAGTCACGGTCCGGGCCCGGCCTTCCCGCACGCTGCGTACGGTGAATTCCATCGAAAGCGCGTTCACGGCCTTAACGCCTACGCCATTCAAGCCCACCGACTTGCGGAAAGTGGTGCTGTCCTCGAACTTTCCGCCGGTATTCATCTTCGACACCGCGTCGGCCAGCTTGTTCAGCGGTATCCCGCGCCCGTAGTCGCGAATGGTCACCCGCCTGCCGTCTATCGTTATCTCTACGGCCTTGCCGAACCCCATCGAATATTCGTCGATGGCGTTGTCCATCACTTCCTTGATAAGGACGTACATCCCGTCGTCGGGCTGGCTGCCGTCGCCGAAACGCCCAACGTACATACCCGGCCTCTGCCTGATATGCTCGTTCCATTGCAGCGTCTGGATGCTGTCGTCCGAATAGTTACTTTTATTTATGTTATCGCTCATTATATTCAATCCAGGATTACGAGTTAAAATTATGAATCAGTCCTTCCCTCTTGCCGATAATAATTCATAATTTATAATTCATAATTATTGCTGCCCCATTTCCCGCAGCTTTGCAAGTTCGGCAACGGATTTTTCCCTGACCTCTTCCTTCAACTCGCGTGCCGGAGTTTCTTTCACCGTTTGGGACGGCACAGGAGGCATAATACTTATTTCGAACACGTTTTTACGCACCCGCCAGCCGTTAAGATAATCCTTTGCGCCGCTTATAACGCACGGAAGAACCGGCACACCGGCCTCTCTCGCCAGGGTGAAAGCCCCATCCTTGAAGCGGTGTATTTCGCCATCCTTGCTGCGGGTCCCTTCCGGGAAAATAATGACCGAGGTACCTGCTGAAAGGTGTTTTTTACCCCTGTCCATCATCACCTTGGTCATCCTGACGGAGCCTTTTTCGCTTACGGTGATATCGCCGTGGAGCCACATAACTGCGCCGAACAGCGGTATCCTGTAAACCCATGTCTTGGCCACCCATTTGAAATTTATCCCGTGCAGGGCATACATCAGCGGAATATCGAGGAAAGACTGGTGGTTCACGGTTATCACATACGCCTTCGACGGATCTATATTCTCCCTGCCGTAAACCTTAACTTTCCACAGCGGGTTAAACATGAAAAGGCTCCTGGCCCACATTCGCGAAACGGCGTGCAGGACTATCCTCTCACGGTCGAAAGGCGCCGTAAAAACAAACAGTACCAGCATGACGGCGAAAACCGCAAGCGACCACACCAGCACCACGGCATAGAACAATATGGACACAATGGCTGTAAGCATTTTAAACCGGCTATTCTAGTGAATTAAGGGAAAGGATGGCATGCCCAAGAGTCAGTTTAAACAAACTCTTAATTAAAATCCTGCAATTTTAGCAAAAATAGCCGTAAAATCCTATTCCCGGACACACCATTTTATTAACAATTTCTCAAAAATACATTTCCTGGAATCGTCGTGAGATGACAAGAGACGAAGTATTTCACACCAAAAGCCAAATGCGGTAAAAATAAAGCCAAACAGCATATTAATTTCTGATAATCAATGTCTTACGCAAGATAATTTTGTGTATTTTCGCAAAGAGAGAGTTATTGAGATACCTTGGGATTCCTCGGGAACCTTCCATCGTATTGTCATTCTGTTAACCTAACATTTAAATTACCTTTTTATGAAAAAGCTTCTACTTTTCGTACCGCTCCTATTTATGCTGTCTGCATGTAATACGGCGGATCAGGGAAATACCGTCCCTGGAATGCAGGATATTCCTGCAAAAGAGATCATAACCTTGCAAAGCGGCATCCAGGTCGAGAAAATCGATGGCCTCTACGTTTGCGGCGATGTGATCCTGAACCTGAACCAGTTGGAAATGCTGGACGGCATGGGCACCAGGGCGTATATAACCAACGACTATGTCAGGACATGGCCGAACGGTGTCATATACGTCGACGCATCAGCGTATTCCCCCGGCGGTATTTCCGACAATACCTTGCTCCGCAGGGCAATGCAGCACTGGGAGACATACACCGACATTACATTCGTGGAAAGGACCAACCAACCGGATTATGTTAAAATAAGCCTCTATAACGGCATGATCCCGATGTCCCATCTCGGGCGGGCGACAGGGCAGCAACTTCTCCAGATCACTCCCGGCTCGACATTAGGCGACATCATACACCTGCTCGGGCACACGGTAGGGCTGATAGATGAACACTCGCGTTTCGACAGGGACAGCCATATCCGCATAAACCCCGCAAACACGATACCGGGATGGGATACCCTTTATTTCGGAATAGTCACTGAAGGCATCAAATACGGCGAATTCGATTTCGGCTCTATAATGCTTCACAGCCCTTATCTGTATTCGTTCAACGGCCTGCCCACTATGACCAAGCTCGACGGAACGGTTTGGACACCGAATACGACCGGTCTTTCCGCCAGGGACATCGACGCGGTACGGTACCTCTATTCGGAATACACCAAAACCCTGGAAGTTTTTTACCTCGAGGGCTGGAATCCGATAGTAAAAGAGGGCGAAACCAGGGGAATCTGGGCCGAATATATCAGCCCCTCATGCACAAACCCCAGGTTTAACTTCTCTATCACTTATCCCAACGGAACCGTCGCCCTGCTGGCTACGAACGCCGAAAGGACCACCGCCACTTTCAATATGCCCGGCGTGCACAGGATAACGGCCAGCGTCGTTAACGACAAAGCCCCCATGAGCAATTATATCGACATCGATGTGCAGGCCGTGCAGCATGTGTATCCCCAGTTGGTGACGACCATGCTGCCGTCGACCAAAGACAACCGGATTTACACTAACAGGGTCAAATTCTGGGCTGACGAAAACTTTACAATCCCCATTACAAACTTCGAAAGGAATTATATATTCGTGGCAAGGAAGTATAAGATGACGGATTATTCCAGCGGTATCGGCAGCATACAGGTCGTGGAAGTTGTCGAAGACGACCTCCTTGAGGGCCCTGCTTCGGATTATGTGCTTTCTAATACCTATTGGTACAGGCCTCTTTACAATTTAGAAGAAAGAACACCTCTGGAGGAAAGTGAAATAACCCTCCTCGATCCCATCGTCCTGGAACAAACCTACTGGACCGTGGATATTAACGAAATTATTATGCATTAAAACGCCTTCGCGGCCCGATGAAACACATATTGAACAGCCGCGGCCCGCAGTCCCAATAAGCCGTCCTTTACCGGGACGGCTTATTTTCTGATTGGGGCTCCGGAAGGTTCAGGGCACGATACCGGGAACGGCTCCCTTTTTAAATATCGTATTTTTAAGTTGGCGCGCTAAATTGGCACGAATATAAATTTTGCATACATTTGCGCTGTGAACGTGATAACACTTTAAAAAGAGAGATATGAAAGCATTTGTTTTTCCGGGCCAGGGAGCCCAGTTCTCAGGGATGGGCAAAGACCTTTATGACAACTTTCCCGAAGCCAGGGAAATGTTCGAACAGGCCAATAATATACTCGGTTTCCGTATTACCGACATCATGTTCGGCGGAACGGATGAGGACCTGCGCCAGACAAAAGTAACCCAGCCTGCTATTTTCCTCCACTCGGTCATACTCGCCAAATGCCTTGGTGCCGGATTCGATCCGGACATGGTTGCCGGGCATTCACTGGGTGAATTCAGCGCACTCACGGCGTGCGGGGCGCTTAGTTTCGAGGAAGGCCTTACGCTGGTCTCGAAACGGGCACTTGCGATGCAGAAGGCTTGTGAAATGAATCCCTCGACAATGGCGGCCGTACTGGGCCTCGACGACGACAAAGTAGAACAGATATGTGCGGCTACCGACGGCGTGGTAGTAGCTGCAAACTACAACTGTCCCGGGCAGCTAGTCATTTCGGGCAGCCACGAAAGCGTCGACGCGGCGTGCGTTACCCTCAAGGAAGCCGGAGCAAAAAGGGCCATGAAACTGAGCGTTGGCGGGGCCTTCCACTCCCCCCTCATGGAGCCTGCAAGGGAAGAGCTCCAAATGGCCATAGAGGAGGCCGTTATAGTCCCTCCGCGCTGCCCTGTTTACCAAAACGCGGACGCCAAGCCTCACACCGATCCTTCCGAAATAAAGCAAAACCTCATCGCGCAGCTCACCGCACCTGTACGCTGGACTCAAACCGTTAGGAACATGGTTGCCGACGGAGCCGGCAAATTCGTAGAACTCGGGCCGGGCGCGGTACTCCAGGGACTGGTCAAAAAGATAGCTCCGGAAGTGGAGGCCGAATCGAAACAGTCGCTTTGATCTAATGAAATATAACCTTTAAAACGGTTCCGGCCCCCGAAAACGGGGTCGTTTTTATCCCGTACTGTCCGTTCCCTATATTTTTCTTACTTTTATGCGCGCATCACGACCCTAATCTAAAACAAAAGTAATGCACCTGTCTCGACCCACCTTGCGATTTCTATTGCTAACAGTATTATTTCTACTGTTGCCGTTCGTCGCGCGAACGCAACCGGATAACCGGCACAAACAGGACTCGCTGCGCGGAGCCATCGACGGTACGGAAGGAATCGACAGGCTGAAAAGCTATATGCGGCTTGCCGACCTCTATTCGATATGTAACGACGACCTTAAAACGGATACCCTGTTTACAATTTACGACGATATGGATGCCGAGGCCCTCAAGCAGGACAACGTTGGCTATCGTGCGCTTTCGAGGATAAACAAGCTTATCCATCTTTACAACCGGAGGCAATACGGCCGGGTGATCGAACTCGCCCCAGAATACCTCGGCTTCATCGAAGAGGTGGAATCATGGAAACATTACTATATGGCGGGAAACCTCGTTGTCACGGCTTACCTCAGCGCGGGGGATTTCGACGGTGCCGTACGGACCTCCGGAGATATGTACGGACGGGCCAAAAAGCGGCAGGACAAAGATGGGATGGGCGTCGCGCTGCTTACTATGGCTAAAGCCTATCAGGCACAGAGCCGGTACGAAGAGGCTGAAAAATATCTCAGGCAGTCTACCGCAATGCTCAGCGGCACCGAAGATATGCTCAACGAACTGACCTCCGCATGGTATAACCTGTGTCAGACACTTATAACCCTCGAACGCTACGACGAGGCCCTCGAAGCGTCCGCCGAGTTGGAAAATGCGAGCCACCGTTACGAAACCTCCGCCGGCAATGCCATACCTTCCCTGTGGGGGAACCTCTGGCGCATCTATGTCCGCCTGTATATCCAAACGGGCGATTATGACAAGGCCGAACTCTATTGCGAAAAACTGGAACCCTATATGGCCAGCCCCCCTTCCAGGCTTACCGTTTACAAGGCAAGGGCACATATATTGAACGTCCGTTATCAACATGCCGAGGCACTGGAGATGATCGACAGGGCAATAGCCATTACGGGCGAAGATATCAATGCAGAAGCTAATTCAGTAAGGGGAATCAAGATAATGATCCTCACGAAC
>CAKUKW010000012.1 GCA_934663885.1 uncultured Tidjanibacter sp. | reverse complement strand
ATCCGCTTGTTTTTAGAATATATGCTTCCATAAACGCCACAGAAATGCTTTTGGCGGCATATTTGTATATAGGAAAATTATTTTAAAAAATATTTGACAGTTTTGCTTTTACAGAAATATATTATATATTTGTACCGATATAATAATTTCTAGTATGATGTGCTTTGATACTTCATTAAATTAATAATTATATTTTTAACCCATTAAAAACAAGTTGCTATTGACAAAAAGACAAGAAAATTAAATTTTACATTTTACTAATTTTTACAATAACCAAAATTTTATCTTTATGAAAAAATTTCTTAAGTATTTACTCTTCGGGGTTCTTACGGTGGCTATCGGTAGCTTAGCAGTAAGCTGCTACGGTGAAGACATCAAGGATCTCCAGGACAGGACTACGACGCTTGAAGACAAGATCGCTACCCTCGAAAAAGGGGTTGTCGACTTGGACGCGCTTTGGAAAGAAATTGACGCCAAGCTCGCCAAGAATCTCGAAGATGCTACGACCGCCGCAGAGAAGGCAGCTTTGGAAGCTGTAGCCGACGCGAAGAAAGAAGCTATCGACGCAGCTAAAGACATGATCGAAGAGCTTAAAGGCGAACTTCCGGGCATGATCGAAACTGAGATCAACACCAAATTGACTGACATTAACAGCAAGATTAGCGCCCTCGGCCTCAGGCTCGACCAGGTTGAAGATGATGTTGTTAGTTCGATGATCGCGACCCTTCAGCTCCAGAAGAGGGTTCTCGAGATTTTCGTTCCTGAGAACGAAATGATCGCGACGATCACTGGTTATATCACAGGCCTAAAGAACGGAACAGTTAGTGTTGATGATGTAGATCTCGACAAACTTTCGACCGCTCTGCTCGCAATCGATCCGGCTATCCTGGTTCTCAATATCGGCCAGATAACCGACATCTATCTTTTCCCGTCTGTTTCGGCTCATGCCGCTAACATCCTTGTGAACGGCCTCAGGGCTATGGGAAATGACCCGGATTGGAGTCGTCCCTGGCAGGATCTCGTGAACGATTTCTTTAGCTGGAATCCTTCGGTTAACGAATTGGTATCCAACATGGTTCTCGAGTTTGCAGCTACAAGAGGTGCCGTTAACTACAAATTCGGTGCAGGTTCAGGCGACGGTCTTCCCGTTGCAAGCAACCCTGTCGAATTCAAGAAAGATTATATTACCCGTCCGGTTAATACTTCTTTCGTAGTAAAGGTTAACCCTGCGAACGCAAACCTTGCAGCTGAAAGTAACGTGCTTATGTTCGTAAGGTACGACGGTAACATCGACCTTAACGAGTATATCGAATTCGGTACTCCGGTTCGTTATACCGATCTTAGCACCGGTACGCGTGCGACCGTGGATAACGGCCTTTGGGAAATCCCCGTTAAACTTAAAGAAGGTGCTTCCATCACCGGTCTCGACCAGCTCGTTACCAAGTATACCAATGGTGTACCCGAACAGATTGTTCCCGAAAACTTCAGCTCCGAAGTTCAGGAAATACTCAACAATGTACCCGTAGAATACCGTTACAGGAAATATATGCACGGTATCGCCGTTACTACTGCCAACGACAATGGTAAATTCAATCCTGACAAAGCATACAATAGCCCGCTCGTTATTTCGGAATATGAAATGGGTATCTATCCGCTTGACCTCGAGCCCGTTTACAACAGGTACAATGTTGAAGCTAACGGCCAGACTATCAGGATGGACGAATTCAAATTCTCTGTAGCTACCACTATCAACGGCATCACAACCAAAGAAAAACACGTTGCTATCCACAACAGGTTTGAGAACGTTGAAAACCCGGGTCCGACCACTCCGAGCATTCCTATGGAACTTCGTTGGGTTAACGGTAAGGCTAACTCTACCATCTGGGATAACAAGTACTACAAATGGGCAGACGTAGCTCTTCTTCCGACCCATATCCAGCCTGACGGCGAAAGGTATGGCGTTAACGCTACTCCGGCTATCAATACTAAGGCTGACTACAATCCTTACGAGGCAGTAAACGGCCCGACCCATGGTGATAACAGGCAGCTCCAGAACCTCTTCAAGATTCAGGCAGGCACCCCGTTCAATATCAGCATCGACAACGCTTCTCTCGTTTCTCACTACTATGTCACTCTTGACGAACAGTGGGCACTCGAAAGCCAGCCGTCTGAACTGAACGCATGGAAAACTTATACCTATACCGGTGGCAAGATCACTTTCGCCGGCGAAGAGTATACTACCAACCTGAATACGGTTCTTCCGGCTTATGTTCCTACCGAACTCACTGTCACTGGCGAAACGGTTGCTAATGATATTATCGGTTTCCGCCTCTATATCGTCAACTATGACGGTACTTTGGTTGACCCGGACGGAAAATCGTTCTACGTACTCGTTGTACCTAAAGACGCAGGTGGTGACATCGAAGTTACTATCCAGTGGCCGAGGCCTCCGTACTACGCAGCTCCGAACAACCTCCAGTACACAACCAAGAATGGTCTTGGCAACGATGGTTCGACTATCACCGACTACGTTATCACCAACCGCGACGAATTCAAGGTTGAAAGGGGTACCCTCAATAAGGCTGATCTCGACTTGAGCACTGTAAGGGCTGAACTTACTGTAGCATACGAAGGTGACGCTGCTTACTGGACTCCGGTTAACCAGGTTCCGATGTCGAGCCTTAAGAGGTATTCGAGCGCAACAAGCACTACTACCGTAAGTACTTGGGCTCAGACCAACTACATCGGCTTCGATTACATCAACCCGAGGGGTATCAAGGACGACGCTAATATTAAGGGTGTACTTACATTCTACAAGAGGATTTATGATGAACCTCACATGCTTGATGAAGAAATTCAGATAGCTCAGTGGACTGTAACTATCAATAAGAACATGCCTAAGTTCCCGGAACAGGTTACTTACAAGAACGAAATCCTCGTTACCGAGGCTAACGGAGACAAAGTACTCTACGCTTATCCGACCGAGCGCCTTGACGAAACTACGCTCACTCCGAACGCACCGTTCGGCGGTTCAATCGGAACGGCTGCAGCTGGTAACTACAACTTCAACTCGGCTATCTGGTTCGGCAACGGCGACGTATCGCAGTTCTATGGCGTAACAGCTAACAACTACTACATAGCTGGTTTCAGGTTCTTCAACTATGATAAGGCTACTGTAACTTCAGGCGTACCTTATCCTTACTATGGTGACCGCGGCCTTAACGGCTTCATCAACCATGACTCAAGGGTTTACGCTGAAGAAATTGGTCTTGCTAATCCTGCTAACGTAGCTACAGGTTATGCAAACGCTAACCCCGAGGTTGGTGCTAACCATGACTTCGTACTCACTTCGTACAGGACTAAGAACAACGCACCTCGCCAGCAGGAACTCTTCAAAGCTGAGCTTGGTTACGGTTGGGGATTCATCAAGTGGGCTTCTGGCAACGTTGACGCTAACCAGCTCTACTGGGCATACGCTAACAACGTATATGATGGCGTTACCGCTATTACTCCGTACGAAATACCTATCCGCTACCGTTCGTTCATTCAGGACCTCTCGGTAACTTGGAAGAATGTACCGGAACTTATCTACAACGCTCTTAGGGATGGGCAGATACCGAAGTCGGTGACATTAGGGGTCAGTCCAAAACCGGTGACGCATTCGACCTTGAATTTGTAGCCGGTGCACAGTACACCAGCGGTATTCCGAGGGATTACACAGTGAAGAAAGTCATTATCTGTACCGTTAACGGACCTGGTTCGACAGAATACACTCGCCAGAATGAGTTCTTTGATCCTAAACTTCCGGGTGATCCCGACTATCCGACAGGATGGACTACCGAAATAGTTTGGGTACCGGTTCAGCAGCAGGATACTCCGGGTGTTGTACAGGGTAAACTCTCGCTCGATATCGAAGATGAATTCGGACATATCTACAGGGTATACTTTGCAGACATGATTACGATGAAACCTCAGAGTACGACTAATCCCTGATAATCATCTCACTCTATAAGAATAAAGGGCTCCTTCGGGGGCCCTTTATTTTTTGCCCTATCGTTATTCGAAAATATTCAGGTGTTTAATAGGATTTATCGGCAGGCGATTCTATAAAATGATAACGCCGGATAACGAATGGTGGATTAGGTTTAGATTCGGTTGCATTTATGTCAAGAGAAATATCCGGATATTATGTTATCGAAATCCTTTTATGGAATAATTGCAGACCTCTAATAGTTCAGGACTTTATTTTCCAACCGGCAGATGTAAAATATACATATATGACTATGCACTGATTAGTATTAATGCAAAACGCCCTGATTTCCCAGGGCGTTTTGTATAAGAAAAATATAGTTATGTAGTGTGAAAATAATCTTTCAATATAAAATCCTGTTTTAGTTAGTATAAATAACGGTTATATCATAATCAAATTGAATTGCCGGAATTCCTGTGTTTTCCCCTCACTCCTTTGGCCTGGCGGCTCCTTTGGCTTTGCTTCTTCGGCCTTGCTTCTTCGGCCTTGCTTCTTCGGCTTGGCGATTCCTTTTGCCTTTGTCGCCCTGGCCTGGCGGCTCCTTCGGCCTTGTTCCCTTCGCCTGGCTTCTTTCTTATTCTAAGTAGAGACGGCCCTTTTCTTTAGTTCTTGCCATACCAGCGCGGATGTACCTAGGATTGCTGCGTTCGCATCGTCATCTATTCCAGACGGCAGTAGTTTTACTTTTCCTTTATAGTTGAATAACAGGTTTTCTTCCATGTATTTTTTTGTCGGCTCGAAGATAAGCTTTCCCGCCTTCGCGGGCCCCCCGAAGAGAAATATGGCTTCAGGATATGTTATAGCCACGTAATTGGCAAGAGCTTCTCCAAGATACATGCCTGTCTGCCGGAATGCTTCCAGGGCAAGTTCGTCTCCTTCGCGGGCAGCGTCGTCGATAAGTTTTGAGTCTATATCATTCACCGTAACATTCCTCAGCCTGCTCGGACGTATATCGTTGGCCAGTATCTGCAGCATCGTACGCTTTATTCCATTTGCGGAAACATAGGTTTCGAGGCACCCGCACCGTCCGCAACCGCATTGCCGCCCCCCGGGGCGCACGATAACATGTCCGAGTTCGCCCGCAGTTCCGTCATATCCGTATACCATCAGCCCGTTGGACACTATACCGCCTCCGACACCGGTACCCAGTGTTATTTCTATAAAATCTTTCATTCCTTTGGCGCCCCCGTAAATCATTTCCCCTATTGCGGCCGCATTGGCGTCGTTGTCTATTACTACCGGAATCGACGGGTAATGCCTTTTAATCATTTCAACGAAGGGTATTCTTTCTATTCGCCGCCCAGTTCGGCCGTCCTCTCCACGCTCGTACCAGAAAAGGTTGACCGGATTCTCTGCCACCCCACTGAGGTAGTTCGCGTTAGGGGCGCCGATACCTATACCTACCACCTCTGTACCGGATCCCTGATTCTTCTTCAGGGATTCGATATCCTGGCATATTCGTTCGATATAATCTTCGAAAACGGGATAATCCTTTGTTTTGAAACTGAGCTCGCCGCGAATCTTTCCATCCACATCCACGAGCCCCGTAGCAGTGTTCGTTCCGCCTACGTCGATGCCTATCGCATATCTTTTATCGTTTGCCATAATATATATAATAAGGTATTACGTTGGTTATGTCTCCATGAGTGCCTTTTATTAAGTAATTTGCCATAACCTTTCGTCCGCTCACAGTCTTGAATATCAAACCGGCCGCATGTCTTTTCCAGATTTACCGGAGATCACGATAACGCCGCTATGCCCGTGCCTATTAGGTTGGCGTTGTCCATCCTGTTTATCTCTACCGATACGTCGCCGTAACCGAATTCACGGAGCAGTATATCCAGTGTTTCAGAAACTGCTACGTTATAGTCGCTGCCTCCGCCGAAACCGCTCCAGAAAAGACCTCCTTCGGCCGTGAGCATAAACCTGTGCAGGGCGGGATCGTGTTTTTTCAAAACCAGTATAAGGCCGGCCAAGGATGAAGCGACGAGTTTTGCAGAACGTCCATATATAGCCCTGGCCACCTCAACATACTCTTCTTTGTATATATCCGGAAAATTGATCATGCTGTTGACATTCTGGGCGTCGAATTTATCTTCGAACGAAGTCTCGGGAAAAACGGCCTTGAGGATATCTCCTAAGTACATCCCTGATATGGCTTTTTCAAAACGGTGACGCCCGGGTTTATCGGAATTCTTGTCCACAATGTCGTCGAATTCCGTAAGGTGCGGGGGGGTGAAATTGGCCGATTCGAGGTTCACAGGAAGCATTCCCGAATATTTGCCCTCCAGTTTAGGAATATTTGCAGCATCCACAAAAGAAGCCATATTGGTTCCTGTGCCTACAATGAGGCCAATGTACGCATCATACCCCGGCTTGGTAAGACCCGCGAAAAGGCTTGCGACAGTATCATTAATCACCTTAATACCTGTGAATTTCGGCTCGATGCGTTTATTAAGGTAGTCCAGAAGCGGCCGTCCGACGGGTTTGCCGATCATGGAAGGAATGTTAATTCCCTTTGTCCAGATGATAAGTTCGCCGTCGCCATCGGTGAGCGACGCGGCAGGATATGAGAAACAATATCCTATCGGCATCGGTTCGTCGTGCCGTATGGCTGCTATAGGATCGGTCATCTCTTCGAGGAGTTGCTCCTCTGTAAATCCGGGTGTCCTTATAACCGAAAGGTCTTTTTTCCATCCGTTCTCGGGCCTGATCACAGGGTGCGGACCGTTGAAATCTATGACGGCCACCCTGTAATTGGTTCCTCCGAGGTCGAGTGCCAAAGCTTTACCCTTTACACCTTCTTTTCGCGGGGTTATGAAAGTGGGAAGGGCGAGAATTTCGGTTCCGTCCTCTCTGAGCCCGGTATTTATCCTGTCCCGCAGTGCCTCTGCAATATCCATCAGCTGGCGCTTGTCCAGCTCAAAGTAGTTTTTTTTCATATCAGGTAATCTTATTGAACTGTTATCCCGTTTTTGCAGCATTCGTATGCCGGCCGTGGCAGTCATATAACGTAAATTTATATATTTTTTCCCAAACAGGCTACTATTCCCTTTCATTTATGCCAAACAGGCGGAATAATTATCCCCTTTCCCGGTGATTTGAAATATCCTTGCATAAATTGCTTAGACCTGCGGTTCGGCGTAGTATCAATCCGACGATTTTTAGGACATTATTTCAGTTATCTCCTCGGTTTTTGCCATACCGGCCTTTTAAGGCCGACACGGGCCTCGTCGATGATCCCGGCTGATTTGATAAATCACCCTCGGTTCGCTATCTTTGCAGTAAACCTGGAATCAATATGCGTACGAAAGAGGAGTTTTCAGCCCTCATTGAGGATTACATAAGGGATATTGTTTTTCCCGAGGAGCCCGAAACGCTTTACAGCCCGATAATGTATTCGCTGGAGAGCGGGGGCAAGCGCGTCAGGCCGCTTCTGGCTTTGATGGCGGCCAATATTTTCAGCGACGCTCCCGAAGCGGCGCTTCCGTGCGGGGTAGCCCTCGAGGTATTCCATAATTTTACGCTTCTCCATGACGATATAATGGACAATGCTTCTGTTCGCAGGGGGAAGCCATCGGTACATCGCAAATGGGGGAGCAACGTGGCCATTCTTTCGGGAGACGCCATGATGATATATTCCTACAAAATACTCGAGCAGGCTCCTGCAGTTTTGTTGCCACGATTACTTAAGATATTCAATGCCATATCCCTGCAGGTTTGCGAAGGGCAACAATATGACATGAATTTCGAAGGACTGGAAAATGTGTCGATAACCGAATACCTCGAGATGATAAGGCTTAAGACGGCTGTGCTCATGTCAGGAGGATGCCTCATGGGTGCGCTGTGCGGTGGCGGATCGGAAGAAGACTGCGCTCTGCTGGAAAGATTCGGTACAGAGTTGGGACTGGCATTCCAGATACAGGATGATATACTGGATAATTACGGTTCGGAAGAGATATTAGGCAAGAAAATAGGGGGCGATATCATGGAGGGCAAGAAGACGTTCCTCACTATTTCAGCCATGAATGCCGCCGATGAATATACCAGGATACGGCTCTCCGGAATGCTCCACAACAGGGAAATGATACGCGAAGAAAAAATAGGGCAGGTATTGGAGATATTCGAAAAATTGGGTACGCGCCAGGTGGCGGAGAAGGCGGTTTCTTTCTATACGAAACAAGCCATAGATGCGCTTGATTCCCTCGGGATTTCGCATGGCAGGACAGAGCCGATCCGCGAACTTGCGTACGAGCTTACCAAGCGCATTAACTGATATGCATGATATTACACGCAGCGACGTAGAGATACTGGCTCCTGTAGGGAGCTATGAGTCACTTGTGGCGGCCATAAATGCAGGGGCCGACGCAGTGTATTTCGGGGTGGGGCAGCTTAACATGCGTTCGCGTTCGGCTGCCAATTTCGATTTGGAGGATCTTTCCAAGATAGTGGGTATTGCCCGTAGAAATTCGGTAAGGGCATACCTTACGGTCAATACGGTCATATATGACGATGAAATCGCAGTAATGAAATCGGTAATCGACCGTGCAAAAATTGAAGGTGTCGATGCGGTTATTGTTTCCGATCAGGCGGCCATACTTCATGCCTGGAGTATAGGGATGCCGGTGCACATATCCACACAACTTAACGTTTCTAATTTCCAGAGCCTCAAGTTCTATTCCCAGTGGGCCGATGTAGTGGTTCTTGCCAGGGAAGTGAATCTCGACCAGGTTGGCGCCATACACGAAGCCATAGTCCGCGAACAGGTACGGGGCCCTGGCAGGCAGCTTGTAAAAATCGAAATGTTCGCCCACGGAGCACTTTGCATGGGTATATCGGGGAAGTGTTACCTCAGCCTACACGACTGCGGCGAATCGGCTAACAGGGGTGCCTGCCGTCAGCTGTGCCGCCGCTCCTACGAGCTTCGCGACCGTGACACGGGAGAAGAAATAGCCGTGGACGGCCGTTATCTGCTTTCGCCGAAAGACCTTTGCACGATACCGTTTCTCGACAGGATGCTGGAAGCGGGCGTCAGGGTGCTTAAAATAGAAGGCCGCGCCAGGCCTGCAGAATATGTAAAGCGTGTGGTCGAGTGCTATGATGAGGCTGTAAGAGCTTATGTGGAAGGTACTTTTTCGGATGAAAAAGTGGCGGCGTGGACGGAAAAACTCTCGACGGTTTTCAACCGCGGTTTCTGGGAAGGATTTTACCTGGGCGCGCAGGTGCCGGAGCTCAGCAGGAATTACGGCTCGTCGGCCACCAAGCGCAAAGTTTATGTCGGCAAAGTGACCAATTTCTTCAAAAAGATAGGCGTCGCGGAGATTTTTATAGAAGCGTCACCACTACCGCGAGGCTCTGAATATGTCATTACAGGCGAAACCACCGGTGCCGTCGAAGGGTTTGCCGACGAGATACAAGTGGCGCAAAAGGCGGCTGAAATAGCCTTACAAGGGATTTACTGTTCACTCAAAACATCAGCACCAGTGCGCCGGGGCGACCGCCTTTTCAAGATAGTAGATGCCTCGGAGGTGGAACGGCAGAAATAAATAGCCACGCAACGGACGCTTATTCACGGATAATCCCCCGGACATGTTCTCGTCAGAAATATCGTTGAATAGCTGAAATGGTTATCCGTTGCTGGATAGATAATATTATATTTTAAAGCCTTATCACGAGCGCCCCCACGTCGGGATGCTCGCGTTCGGGACGGCTGTCGTCCGCCGGGTACCCGATGGCAATTACGCACAATATCCTCCTCCCTTTCGGAACCGGGAGGAGCGTTTTCAGGTAATCTTCGGCGAACCCCTCCCCGGGATCGTCTTTTTTCCTCGGCCGGCCGTTCACGTGCACCCAGCAGGATCCCAATCCAAGGGCCTGGGCGCCCAGTTGGATGTATGTGGCCGAAATTGCGGCATTATCCACCCAGAGGTCGGTAACAGCCTCATCGCCCATTACAACTATTCCCAGTGGGACGTCTTTGAGGAACGCCGATCCGAAATCGCGCATTTCCGACAGGGACGAGAGTAATTCACGGTCGTCGACTACCATGAAACTGCTGCTGTGAGTGTTCTTCGAAGAGGGAGCGGAAAGGGCCGCCCTGAGCATTTTAGCGATATATTCTTCGGGTACCGGCCTGCCGTCGAAACGTCTGACACTGCGCCTGCGGCCTACCATTTCAAAAAAATCCATAGCCGTAAAAGTTATTTATGGAGTCATAAAAATACATATTTATTTAACATTTGGGACATTTCTCTTAATATTGCAGGTAAAAATTACAGGTGCGTTACTTGCAAACCGCCGGAAGGCTTTATATTTATATGTCGGATTGTATTCCAACCCCTGCCGTATATACTTAAAATGATAACGGACAAGGATGCACTGACAAAAAAAGGGCGTATTTTTTACTGTGGATTAAGAAATTGGAGTTATATTTGTGAATTAATTGTTAATTTATGGTAACTGGCCTCATGTCTGCAGGCGAAGTTCCCGGGTCGTTCAGGGCACCCTCAATAATTCCCCTGGCGCGTTCATAAGGCTATCGTGGCCCGGCTGACAGAGGAATTCACCATTTTTACAATAAGTAATGGAAGAAATTTATAAATAGTGATATAATATGAAAAAACTTGTTTTTCTGATCGTTTTCCTGATCCTTCCACTTTCTGCCGGCGCGCAGAAGTATGCGCTCAAGAATAACATATTGGGCGACGTAGTGGCGATTCCCAACCTTTCTTTCGAATTCAGGATAGCGCCGAAATGGACTATCGACCTCTCGGCCACATACAATCCTTTCGTGTGGAGCGGCGGTAACGGCCTTAAAACCCAGTGGAGTGGGGCTGAAATGGTGGAAGCCGGCGGCTGGATGCTCAAACATTGGGTCGGGCAGCCCGAGGTGCGTTACTGGACGTGTGAGGCTTTCAACGGCCTTTTCTTCGGTGTGCACGGAATGTTCGGACAGCACAATATTACGGGGGTCAAGATGCCTCCCATATCTTTCGGAGGAGGAGATGACGGCGCCGGTACGCTTAAAGCGGATGTTCGCTATCAGGGTAATTTCTGGGGGCTGGGAGCCAGTGTCGGCCATCAGTGGATACTCAGCGACAGATGGAATATAGAGGCATCGATAGGACTCGGATACGTAAGCATGAAACACAACGAGATAGACCCGAAAGACCATTGCAATGTATATACGGAAGCCCCCGTGAACTTCTCAATGATCTGGCTTACGAAGGCAACCCTGTCTATCGTCTATATTATCAAGTAGTTATAAAATATTAAATAAAAGTAAACTATGAGAAAGAATCCATTACGTATAGCGGTTCTGGCGCTTGTTTCCATGTTCCTGTTTGTGAACGCAGGTGCACAGAATACGTACAAAGGTGGCGTTACCTTCACCGATCCTGTTTTTATCCATACGCAGGACGGTATGCTCCAGGTTAATGTGACGGCTGATTTCAGCAGGCTCGAACTGCACCGCCAGCAGGCCGTGGTAGTTACGCCGGCTCTTAAATCTACCGATGTTTCAAATCCTAAGCTTTATGACTTTACGCCGGTGGCCGTGAGTGCCAAGACGCGCTACAAAGTGATGAAAAGGGAGCAGAAACTCCAGAATTCGGAGCTGTTCGACCGCCAGCCCGCGGCGCTTATACTGCGCGAGAACGGTAAAAAGCAGACGCATGATTTCATCATAGTAGTTCCTTATGAAAGCTGGATGGATAACGCCGAGCTGATAATGATCGAAGACGTTAGCGGATGCGGAGGGTGCGAAGTGGAGCAGAACGAATACATGCTGGGCCGGGTTCCGCCTCTCGGACTCCCCGTTTATATTCCTGCACAGGAAGTACTCGTTGTGGATACGCCCGTCGTTATCGACAACTGCATGCCCGATTTCAGGCTGTCGCTCATCATGCCTTCGTGCGACGATATGAAGGTTTTCAGCGAAACTTATTCCGCATGGTTCCATTTCGAAGTCAATAAATACGAAATACGCCGCGATATAGGCAATAATGCCCAGACGCTTTGGGAAGTCGACCAGACTATCAACCGCCTGCGCAACAACAAGAATATTTCGAGCATATCGATATTCGTAAAAGGGTATGCCTCTCCTGAAGGCGATCCCGACCACAACCTTAACCTTTCGCGTAACCGCGCCATGGAATTCGTGAAACACCTGCGATACAACCACGGTTTCTCGGAGAGCATGATCAATTTCGCATGGATGGGCGAGGACTGGAACGGCCTCCGCGCAATGGTGGACGATTCCGATATACAGGACAGGATGGGCGTCATCAACGCAATCGACTTTATATCCAGCCCGAGGGAGCGCAAGGCGCGCATCAAGAGCCTTTCCGGAGGTAAGACTTACCAGTTCCTGCTGAACAATTATTATCCCGTGCTCCGCAGGGACGAGTATACCATTACTTACACTATACGTCCTTTCGAGCTCTATGAAGTAAAATCTCTTCTCAAAACCGACCCGACCCAGCTTAGTCTTTATGAAATGTATAAGCTGGCGAGCACATACAAGATGAACAGCTACGAATTCCGCGAAGTGTTCGACATAGCGGCGAGGGTTTATCCTACAGATCCGATTGCGCTTGTAAACGCTTCCGCACTCGATATAGCCATCGAAGCTGACGACGTAGCGGTGAGCCGTATCTATACCCTGGATAAGCCCGAGGCTTGGAACAACCTTGCGATAGCTTACTTCAAGAAAGGATTCTATGACCTCGCTGAGGAGTATTTTGAGAAAGCGGCTGCGGCAGGCGAAGACAACGGAATCTACAACCTGAAACAGTTCCGCCGTTGGGAAGCCAATCCTAACCGTCATGTCGAGATAACACCCGGCGTCAACAGATAGCCCCTAAAAATTTACCCCGAAATTTATATATATGTACTCCGGCCGCCCGTGATGGCGGCCGGGGTTTTTATTTTAGAAGGACAAGGCGTGGTACCTCACTTTTGCCGGGAGCGATATATTGCGGCAGCCGGGAGTTTAAGCGCCGATCTGCGTATACGCTATGGTAAAATAAAAAGCCCCGCGCCTGGCGGGACTTTTTCAGTTTAAGATATATTCGGGCTATTTATATTCTACCGTCCTTGTTAAGGTTTCGGCCTCTGTACCCGTTCTGGTCACGGTCGTCCAGTTATTCCGGTCGTCATATATATACCCGTAAGTAATCGTGCCGTTACCGAAATCGGTTATACTTCCCTGCGCGTCGTAAACCATCGGGAAAGTAACGTCGCCGGTAATATCGAAGTCCATAAGCGACGCTATAGAGTTGTAGGAATCACCGTTATAGCTCCTCTCTATCCAGTTGAAAGCGCGCTCAATGCTCAGTTGGTAGGAGTTGAAATAACCGTTCGCGGTATCGATATCGTAGATGCTGTAATAGTTCATCGGGAATCCGAGGCCCGCCCACAGGTACTTTACTTCGGTGGGATAATCGCCGTCGAAAGTGAGCCACTGGAAGGCCTGCTCGCTGTATTCGCCCAGATATTTCGACGACAGCCACAATTCGCCCGTGTCGCCCTCGATCTCGTACCACATCTCCATATCTTCGATGTCGTCCTTGTAGTCCTGCACGAACACCACCCTTTCGAGGTTGTGAATAAGGCGCGGGGTCCACAGGCGCCAGAATGTGTATTTTCACTGGTTGTCGAACTGGAATAAAAGGTCTTCGACCTGAATGTATTTGACATGGGTGCCGTACTCGAATTCAAGGATGAATGTACCCGTGTTGTAAGGTGTGGTGCCGGATATTTTAACGATTTGTTTGGGGTCGGTGGGCGAATACTCGACGTTAATCGTTCCGGTATGCAGGGCCATGTTGGC
Source organism: uncultured Tidjanibacter sp. (assembly GCA_934663885.1). Taxonomy (GTDB): domain Bacteria; phylum Bacteroidota; class Bacteroidia; order Bacteroidales; family Rikenellaceae; genus Tidjanibacter. The sequence goes on along the minus strand of CAKUKW010000012.1, from coordinate 6,808 downwards.
TTTCACCTGGAATTTGGTGAGCATACCGTACTTATTGAACTCGAGGTTGTGCATTGTAACGCGGGGCTGCTCCGTGTCGTTAAAATAGAGGCTCAGCTTGTCGACGTAACCTTTGAGGTTAAGCCTGCTCCATGAAGAGCGCTGGCTGATATGTTCCGGTTCGGGCTCCGGAATGAATCCTGCCTGCGAAACGCTGATAATCACCGGATTGAATCCGTCGGCCACAACCGCGACCGTACCCTCGCGGGGACCAAAACCTATATGGCTACCTACCCTGACGTATACGGTTCCGTTAGAAGAGCCGCTGCCGGCGAGTATCTCTATCCACTCGTCCTCGGTAGTGGCGCTCCATGTATCGCTACCGTTATACGTAACTTCGACGGTTTTGAATCCGCCGTCTTCCGTAAACTCTATCTCAGAAGCAGGGTCTACCCTGAAAACAACCTCTACTGGCTCCCTGTTACAGGCTGCCGCAAGCAGAAGCGCAATAATTCCTAAAAAGTAAAGTTTTTTCATTGTTAGATGCATTTTACTCCTATTCGTAAATGGGATTAATTAATAATTTGGGTTTATCAAAAAATAATTGGGTCGGCAAGAAAAATATTCTTTTTTACAAAATTAATACTTACATCTGAAAATCAAAATATAACACATAATCCATAAAATACCGGAATAATGTTCAAAAGTCTGTTTGCGATAATTTTAGTATTTTTGTATGACGGTTTAATTTTATGTTAATTATGGATAAAAAAGAGGTAACTGTAGCGCTTATTTACGACTTCGACGGTACGCTGGCGCCGGGCAATATGCAGGAGTATGATTTTATACCGGCGGTGGGTAAAAGCAACGCAGAGTTTTGGCACGAGAGCAACCGTATGGCTTTGGAGCAGGATGCCGACCCCATCCTTGCATATATGTCCAAGATGATAGAAGGAGCTAAGGAAAAGGGGCTGTCCCTGCATAAGGAGGGTTTCCGCCGCGCCGGTAAAGCGATTGAATTCTTCCCCGGAGTCGTCGAGTGGTTCGGGCGTATAAACCGTTACGGCTCCGAAAAAGGGCTCAAGGTGGAACATTTTATCAATTCTTCGGGTATAAAGGAGATGATAGAAGGGACGGAGATCGCCCACGAATTCAAGAATATATTCGCCTGCTCTTTCCTGTACGATGAGGAAGGCATAGCATACTGGCCGGCCGTGGCCGTGAATTATACCAACAAGACGCAGTTCATATACAAGATAAACAAGGGCGTGGACTCTATGAACGATTCGAAGCTCGTAAATCAGTATATGAAGGAGGAGGACCGGCCCGTGCAGTTCAAGCACATGATATATATCGGAGACGGGACTACGGATATCCCGTGCATGAGGCTCGTTAAGGCTTCCGGCGGACACTCCATAGCCGTTTACAGTCCCGGGGACGAATCGGCCCATCATCAGATGGAGCGGCTTATCGACGAGGGCCGCGTAACTTATGTCTGCCCTGCGGATTACCGTGATAGCGGCGATATGGATATCCTTGTCAAAACCATAATAGACAAAATATATACCGATAATAAAATAAAGGAGCTCTCAATGCGCCGCCCGGGCGGGGAAAAATGCTAAGTTGCTATGACTGAACTGGTATTCGCTACTAATAACGCCCACAAGCTGGAAGAGGTCACGGATATACTCGGTCCCGCTTTCGATATCATAACATTGCGCAAATGCAGCATTACGGAAGAAATTCCCGAAAACGAACCCGATATAGAGGGGAATGCGCTCGCTAAAGCCCGCTACGTATATGAGAAGACCGGACTGTATTGTTTTGCCGACGATACCGGAATGGAAGTGCGGGCGCTGGGTGGGGCTCCGGGAGTACGCTCGGCCAGGTATGCGGGCGGGGGACACGATTTCGAGGCCAACGTCCGGCTGCTGCTGGCCAACCTGGAAGGGAAAGAAGACCGCACAGCCCGTTTCAGGACAGTAATTGCGCTTATACTTGAAGGCGAGGAATATACTTTCGAAGGTATAATAAACGGCCGGATAACCGAATCTGTAGAGGGTACAGGCGGTTTCGGATACGATCCTGTTTTTATCCCCGACGGCTACGACGAAACTTTCGCACAAATGCCCGCAGCACTCAAAAATGAAATCAGCCATCGTGCCGCAGCGGTACGTAAGCTTAAGGAATTCCTTCTGAAGGAAGGAACTTGACACATTACGGTAGGCTAAAGAGGGATTACCGGAACCGGTAAACATTATAATTTTACTGCAAAGCCCGCCCCATTAGAAAAAGCAGGCGTGTATCCGACAAGATACGCGCCGATTTATCTTAAGGTGCAACAAGATCCCGGTTAATTTCATTTTTCCGGAATCCGGTTAACAGATCCCTTTATTTCACTAACCTGTTGGTTGCCGTGTCGGGAAATACCACCCACGGTTTGAACGTTTTGGCTTCTTCGAAGTCCATGCTCGCATAGGAAATAATTATGAGGATATCGCCTACCGCGGCCTTACGTGCCGCCGCTCCGTTGAGGCTTATCGTTCCCGAACCCCTCTCGGCTTTAATGACATACGTCTCCAGCCTCTCGCCGTTATTGATGTTCACGACCTGCACTTTTTCGCCGCCAATAATGTTGGCGGCGTCCATAAGATCCTCGTCGACCGCTATGCTGCCAACATAATTAATGTTGGCGGCCGTGAGAGTTACCCTGTGTATCTTAGATTTTAAAACTTCTATATTCATACCTTTTAAAACGAATTCTGTTACTACTTTTCCTTATCCGGGCGTTAATACCGTCCCGTATCCGGAACGCTACCCTAAATAAACGTTATCTATGAGCCTGACATTGCCCGCCGTTACCGCGACGCATCCCTGTTTGAGCTTTCCGTCGCCCCAGTTCGCAGATTTCTGCAGCGTATCCCTGTCCACTACCTGGAAATAAATAACCTTCAGCAGAGGATTTTTATTTATCTCATCCGTTACCCATTTTTCCAATTCGGGAACGCTCATCTTACCCTTCAATTCCCGTGCCTTGCCGAGGGTTTTATAAATATTGGCCGCCGCAACCCTGTGCCCAGGTGTGAGCAGGGTGTTGCGTGAACTCATCGCAAGGCCGTCCGTTTCGCGCACTATGGGGCATTCCACTATTTCTATGTCGTCTCCCGTCTGCCTGACCAACTCGCGTATTATAGCCAGTTGCTGGAAGTCCTTTTGACCGAAGTATGCCCTGTCGGGCCCGATAATATCGAAAAGGCGGCTGACAACCTGGGCCACGCCGTTGAAATGACCCGGCCGCGTCGCCCCTTCCATTACTTTATCCAGCAGCCCGAAGTCGAAGACCCTGGTGTCGGGCTCAGGGTATATTTCCTCCACCGAAGGCGCGAAAACGTAATCGACCCCCGCTTCCTTCAGCATGGCTGCGTCGGCTTCGAGTGTGCGCGGATAGCGGCGCAAATCTTCGGGATCGTTGAACTGGGTGGGGTTAACGAAAACGCTCACCACTACGGTGTCGTTCTCGCGGCGCGCCCTGTCCACCAGCGAAATATGCCCCGCGTGGAGCGCTCCCATCGTGGGGACGAAGCCTATTTTGCCGCCGCGTTTACCGGCCAGCTCATTTTTAAGCTCACTTATGGTTTCAACCTGCTTCATTAGCTTTTTTCCGGCATTACTCAGGGAATTTTTCCGGGCCCCGGCTTCCGGACGGGGGCAAAGTTAAAAAGAATAAAAATACCAACTCTATTTTGAATCGGAATTATGAGCCTCTTTAAACATTATTCAATAAATCTGTTATGCCGCTCCCTGAAGTTTTTCCCCATTCCTTCTCTCTAATCAGCGTCGGCTATGCTCCTTGCTGGATATAAGAATATCACTGCGCGACGGGTGATAACATTTTTTATCATTAAATTTTATAGAGACTCTAACAGAATCGGCCGGAATCCCATTATTTACAGATATAATTTTTTAACTTTGCGTATTGTACCGCAGGACGGTATATCCCCGGAAAACAATATATATAAAAATATAAACGCAGCGTTATGAAAAAAGGATTAATTATTTCTGTTATGTCTATTATGGCTTTATGCGCGGTATCCTGCGGTTCCAAGGCGGAACCCCAGCCGCAGGAAGAGGAATTCAAATGGGTGGTCGATACTTTCGACGATATAAGAGTGCAGCAATTCAAGGTTCCCGGGTTCGAAGAACTGACCCTGCAGGAGAAAAAACTCCTCTATTACCTTAACGAGGCCGCCCTCTGCGGCCGCGACATAATGTTCGACCAGAACTTTAAATACAACCTTGTTATACGCCGCACCCTCGAGGCGATATATATGAACTATAACGGGGATAAGAAAGCAGGGGAGTGGGTGGCTTTCGAGAAATACCTCAAGAAAGTGTGGTTTGCCAACGGTATACATCACCATTATTCGAACGATAAATTCGTACCGGAATTTACCGCTGACTACTTTGATACACTTGTAGACGCTGTTCCGGAGGGCAAACTGCCGCGTGATTTCGGCACTGTCGAAGAGATACTCGCGGTTGTGAAACCGGCGATTTTTGATCCTGCCCTCTATCCTACGAGACTCAACCAGGCTGCAGGCCAGGATCTGCTCAAAACTTCTTCGATGAACTATTACGAAGGCGTAACGCAGAAAGAGGCTGAGAATTTCTATGCCAGGATGACGAAGAAAAATGATCCGACCCCTATCTCATACGGACTTAACTCCAAGCTTGTAAAAGAGAACGGCAAACTTGTCGAGAAAACATGGAAAGCTGGCGGTATGTACTCAGCAGCTATCGGGAAAGTAATCTACTGGTTGGAGAAAGCGGCGGAAGTGGCCGAACAACCCCAGAAGAGTGTGATAAACGAGCTTATCTCGTATTACAAAAGCGGCGATTTGAAGACTTTTGACAGCTACAGCATTATGTGGGTGCAGGATACCGTAACCAGGGTCGATTTCATCAACGGCTTCATAGAGAATTACGGCGACCCCCTCGGATACAAGGCATCCTGGGAGTCCATCGTCAATTTCAAAGATATCGAAGCAACCAAGCGCACGGATATAATAAGCGCCAATGCGCAGTGGTTCGAGGATCATTCGCCTATTCAGGATAAATTCAAAAAGGAAGAAGTTAAAGGCGTAACCGCTAAGGTGATAAATGCGACCATGCTTGGAGGCGACTCCTATCCGGCTCCCCCGATAGGCGTCAATCTACCCAACGCCGACTGGATCAGGGCCGATTACGGTTCGAAGTCGGTCACAATACAGAACCTGACGCAGGCCGATAGTGAAGCGTCTAAAGGAAGCGGTTTCCTCGAAGAATTTATGATGCGCGAAGAGGACCGCAACAGGTACACCAGGTACGGCACTCTGGCCGGTGACCTGCATACGGACCTCCACGAATGCCTCGGACACGGTTCGGGCAAGCTCGCTCCGGGAGTCTCGCGCGACGCGCTGAAACAGTACTCGTCGGTTATCGAAGAGATGCGCGCCGATTTGTTCGCACTCTATTACATTGCGGACGATAAACTCATAGAGCTGGGCATTATCCCCAATCACGAGGTATTCAAAGCAGAATATTCCAATTATATCATGAATGGGATGATGACGCAGCTGGCCCGTATAGAGCTCGGGAAGGATGTAGAGCAGACCCACATGCGCAATCGGAAGACCATAGGCGAATGGGCCTACGAACTCGGTAAAAAGGATAATGTGATAGAAAAAGCCGTCATGGAAGGCAAAACGTATATAGTTGTAAACGACTTCGACAAGCTTCGCGGGATATTCGCCCAGCAGTTGCGCGAGATACAGCGCATAAAATCCGAAGGCGATTTCAAAGCCGCGGGCAAACTTATAGAGACTTACGGAATAAAGATAGATCCCGCCTTCCACACGGAAATACTTGAGCGCTACGAGGAGCTCGGAATACAGCCGTACCGTGGATTCATAAATCCCGTTTACAGGCCTGTCATGGAGGGAGGTCAAATAGTCGACGTGCGCATCGAATACCAGAACGACTATGTGAAACAGATGCTCGATTATTCTGCAAACTACTCATACCTGCCGGCGAAGAACTAGAATTTTCCGTTTCCGCGATAATAGGAAGCCAGTAATAGCGCCTGAAAAAAATGGCTAAGATCAGAATTAAAAGGAGTACTCTCCGCAAAATAAAATACCTGCTGCTGGCACTGTTGGCGGTAGGTGTGATAATACTTGCCGTCTGCCTGATCCCGTGGAAAGGATCGGAAGGGGAGGAGGGCAGGGAAACCACCCGACGTTCGAGGGTGGAGCCCGAGCCGGAACCGGTAAAGGAGATGTACGGTATAGTCTACAACGCCCTCGAAGTCGAAACTGAGCAGGTCAAGGAGAGACAGACCCTTTCGCACCTGCTTGGCAGTATGGGTATGAATTCCGCAACTATCGACAAGGTAGCCCGTACGAGCAAACCCATATTCGATATGACCAAAATGAAAGCCGGTAATGATTATACCACTTTCTTTTCGGTCGATACGGCCGGATACCGCAAACTGATGCATTTCGTTTATCATGAGAGCCTGACCGATTTCGTGGTGATATCCTTTATCAACGACTCTATCGGCGTACGCAAGTTCCAGAAAGAGGTCGACGTGGTCCGCCGCAAGGAAACGGCCCGGATAGAGAGCTCGTTATGGAATAGTATGGTTGCCAATAATATGCCTGCGTCATTGTCGGTCGAATTGGAAAACATATACGGTTGGAGTGTCAATTTTTTCGCCCTGCAACCAGAGGACGAGTTTACGATAATCTTCGATGAGCGTTCCATAGAAGGACAGTCTATAGGTACCGGA